>CBFDAZ010000211.1:0-8146 GCA_965602825.1 uncultured bacterium | reverse complement strand
GGGGATCGACATCGTCGCCGCCTTCGAAAGGCCGCCGGAGGGAGCGGAACTCAGCGTCCATCCGGTCGAGGGGCAAGCGATCCTCCCCAGCTTGAAGCAGAGCTGGCCGTTCCCCACAACCGGGGACCTCAGGTTGCGGTCATTCGGAGTCCCGGAAGGCCAGCCCTCCAAGATGACGCCCATCCTTGAGGTGCGCGACGCGCAGGGCAACGCGATCGGCCCCTGCGCGGCGCTGTTCGAGCTGGCCGGCGAAGGTCATCCGGGCGGCGCGATTCTGTATGTCTGGTCGGGTGTGATGAACGACACGCGCGTAGCAGAAGACGTTGTGTGCGACCTCATCCGCTGGATTGCCGGCCGGCTGGACTGAATAGGGATCCGCGATTTCGAATCTTGTGCTTGTCTGTGAGGAGCCCGATCACCCTCGTGTTGAGGGAGAGGCGGGAGACAACGCCTGGACGTTGGTCTTGGTGTGCCGAGGCCGTTGGCTGGCGGTGCTGAGGGGTAGGAGCGGTTTCAACCGCGACGGTCGTCTGCCGTGGACGTACGGCTGCTGCCCGTCCGGACCACCAAACGGACCGCACAACGACGACGGCGGCACGGCAACGGCGTCGCGGTTGAAACCGCTCCTACCCCCCACCCGCCTCCTGTACGGGGATCGATTGATGCTCGTATAGCGCATCGCCCACCAAGAGGCGATCGGGAATCGCGGACTCCTATTCAGAGGCACCCCGGACACAGGAGGCTCCAGATCGTGGACAGCACTCTCGCAGGACTCCACGTACTCGCTCTACTTGCCGTGACCGGCTGCGTTGCCCAGACGTGGCCGCCCGATCCCCCGCTGGCAGAGCCCGAATACGTCCCGCAGAGCATCGGGGTCATGCCGCCCACCGCGCTGGAGATGTGGCTGTCCTCACCGAAGCACCACGGGTACCCATGGAACATCGTCCGCATCTGGCTGCCCGAAGCGGTAACGGCGTTCGGTGCGGACGGCGAGAAGCTGTGGGGCTGGAGGATGGCCGCGGGCCGGAACGAGTGGCAGAAGGACACCGATAGCTGGTTCAGCCACGAGAGCCTGGTCGATGGCGCGACGATGACCCGCCGGGCCCGGCCCCAAGGCGACCGGGTGGACTTCGCACTGACCTTCGAGAACCAGGGCACGACGCCCTGGTCGGAGATCGTTCCCGCCAGTTGCCTGCAGCTCTCAGCGGCCTTTGACTACGAGGACAACACGGGGGAGCGTACCTATCTGGTCATCGATGGCGAGCCGACACCCACCGCCGCGCTGGCCATCACCGATGCAGGCATGCGGGGGTCGGGTACGGTCGGCGGCGAAGTCCCGCTGAAAGACGGTCGGCGCGGGCGCGTGACCGAGGGCGCCTTCTTTGTGGTTTCCAGGGACGGCAAGTACGTGCTCGGGTACGCCTGGCAGCCGGCGAGCAAGTTCTTCTACAACCGGGCCGGGATCGTTGCCTGCATCCACATCCATCCGGTGGTCGGGCCCGTGGAGCCCGGGACGAGCCTCACGGTTGACGGTGTGCTGTTCGTGCACGAGGGCGACCTCCCTGGCGCGGTGGAGCGCTACCGGGAATGGGTGTCGAGAGGCTCGCAATGATGAGATTGCTCCGACGGCACACATCACGGCCAGGGACGTGCGGGTCCCGCACCTGTCGAGCGGCGCCAATCCTCCTACTACCGCTCATGACGGTCGCAGTGGCTGCACCTGACGAGTTGCCAGATCTCTTCACTGAGGACTTCGCTCGGTTCGCGGCGCAGGCGGACAGCCCGGTCGCCGAACTCCGCCTGGCCGGCGTGCAGGGCTTTTCGTGGCTGAAGCACTTCTCGGCCGAGCCATACCTGCTAGAACTCGCGGACGATACCTCACCGGAGGTCCGCCGCGAGGTCGCTTTCGCCCTTGGCAGGCTCGGACGGCGCGACTCAATCCCGGTCTTGCTGAAGTTGCTGTCGGATGGAGACTGGGGCGTTGCGCAACACGCCCGTCTATCGCTCCAGCGGCTGACCCAGCTTGACGACCCGACTCCCCAGTGGTGGCAGAGCACCTCGGCCGAGGTCTACGAGGAGTCCCTCCTCCAGCAGCTACAGAGCCCTGAACCCGAGGCCCGGGTCCGCTCGCTGAAGGCCCTCCGCTGCTTTGCGGGACCGAGCGCGGAGGCGCCGCTGCTCCAGTTCCTGACGGCCGCGAAACCTCCGCCCGACGGCTACCAGCAGACGCTGGCAGTTGCCGTGCTGGAGTGCATCGGCACCGCGGCCTCGTTGCCGTGGCTTGACGGTGCGGCCCAGAGAATCCCGACGGCTGCCTGGGCGTTGGGGCAGATCGGCGGGCCGACGGCGGAAGAGGCACTCATCAAAGGTCTGCGGCGCTTCCGGGTCTACGACCCCCAGCACCTCATCAACCTCGACCGCCTGCACAGCACGCGCTGCGGGGAGTTCGTGCCGATGCTGGTCGGCGCGTACGGGTGTGTCATCTACCGCGGACAGCCTGAGAACCTGACTTATGATCCGACGCCTTTGCAGCGTGCCTGCACTCACCTCATCCTGCGCAGCGGTCGCGGGCCCGAGGTTGTCGATCTCGTACTGCGGGAGATGGAGGGTCGCGGCGTCGATGAGGAGATTCCCGAGGACCTGCGCCCCGCCGTGACCAAGCTCCGCGAGGAGCTCAAACCCGGGTTCGTGCGCAACGACGGTCTGACGACCTCGCAGCCGATGAGCGCCATGTCGCACCTCATCCGCGACCGGCGGCTCGCGCCTCGCCTTGTACCGCTGCTGCAGCACCCGGCCTTCATCGCTCGCGTGTACGCGGCCATCGCCCTGGGGCGACTGCAGGCCGTCGAAGCTCTGCCGGCGATCGTGAACAGCATCGACGAGGGTTATCCCTTCGCCGACCCGATGGAACAGGTATCGGGGAAGCACTTCGGTTACAGCCAGACCGTCCGCTGGAAGGGCTTTCTCTGCATGGCGCTGGGGCGAATGGGCGGTGAGGCTGCCCGGCTAGAGCTCGAGCGACTCGCCTCCGATCCCGCACAATATCGGGACATCCGCTACGGAGCGGTCGTCGGGCTGGGGTTCATCGGATCGCCAGGATCGCTGCCGGCGCTGCAGCAGGTGGCCGAGCAGGATATCGTCTGGAAGATCCGCGTTGAGGCACAGGATGCCATCCATCGGATGGAGTTGGCCCAGGCCAACGGACAGCGGGAGAACGCATGATAGCCTGGATGTGCGCCGTCGCGTTATTCGAGCTTGCCGCGGGCAACAGCGTATCGGCCGCTCCAGCCGATGACCTGGACGCCCTGCTCAAGACCCCGTCTCCCCAGCCGGCTCTCGCGCTGGCGGAAGCCGGCGAGGCCGCTCTGGCGCAGATCCAGGAGGCGCTGAAGCTCAACTCCCTTTCTCCCGCCGGACCGCTGATGGCTTGGGCGCTGCGAGAGCATCCGGTTCCGGCCGCCCGGGAGTCGCTGGAAGCAGCGCTCGAGTCCACCGACCAGCGGCTCGGCTACTGGGCGGCGATGGCTCTCGGCGCACTCGGCGATGAGCGGAGCGTCGAGGCACTGGCGGCGGTGCTTCCGCTTGAGGAGGAGCCGAAGGCATACTGGGAGCTGGCCCGGTGGACGAAAGACGGCTGGGTCTCGATGCTGGACCGTCGGAATGAACAGGGCAAGGTCATCATCCCTCCGGCCCCCGAGCACTACCCCAACATCCGCGTCGCCTATGCTACCTTGGAGGCGCTGGGGATGATCGGCGGCGACACTGCAGCCAAGACGCTCGCCCGGATGCTCGACAGCGACCAGTGGCTGATTCGGTACGGGGCAGTGCGGGGCCTTGGGACAATGCGACACAACCCGGCGCGGGCCAAGATCCGGCGCCTGATGGCGCAGGACCCGACCCTTGTCGTCCGGGTGGCTGCAGCGAAGGCCTTACGCAGGATCGAGGGGCGGGAGGCTCCTCCGCCCGATCGTCCGCCCCTCTCGGTGCCCGCCATCGCCTTCATCAAGACCAGGGAACGGACGGAGTCCAGCCTCGGGTTCCAGGACTCGTACTTCTATCCGAAGATGCCCTGGTATCACTGGGGCGAGAACGTCTACACTTTGACGCCGCCGCGGCCCGACGGCAAGCTGGTGAACCTGACCAACTTCGACCAGCACCGCGTGCAGGGCCTCGAGGTGAGCTACGACGGGAGGAAGCTGGCCTTCGCCGCCTGCGACGACGAGAAGGATAGCGGCTTCCACATCTGCGAGATCAACGTTGACGGCACGGGCTTCCGGCAGCTCACCGACGGCAACTGCAACGATGTGGACCCCTGCTACCTGCCCGATGGCCGCATCGCCTTCGTGTCCGATCGCTCCGGCCACCAGGAGTACTACCACCAGGAGCGGTCGCGGAGCGTCTACGTGATGGAGCCGGACGGCTCGAACATCCAGCGGGTGACGTACAACCCCAACCAGGACTACGACCCGCTCGTGCTCTCCGACGGGCGCATCGCCTACACGAGCTATCGCTTCTACGGCCAGGACGGCAGCGGCGACATCTACCACCGGGGCAGCGACCTGAACCGCATCGAGACCCAACTGCGCGCCATCAACCCGGACGGCACGGGCGACGCGCTGGTCTACGGCGCGATGCGGGGCGACTTCTACGTTCCACTTCGACCGATGCCCGATGGCCTCCAGGACTCGGGCTCGAGCTTCCGGCGCGGTGGGAGCTACCACATCGGCGTCTCCGTAAGCTGGGTGCGGGAGTTCCCGGACGGGCGCCTGGTCTGTGTCACGCCGGCCGGCCTGAGCATCGTGGAGCCGGCGGCCGATCCCTTGGCCTGTGAAGTGCCCTTCTTCCCCGAGTTGGTCAACATCGCCGGCGGCGAGGAGGTCTACATCCACAGCCACGATGAGCTGAACCCGATCGGGCGCTACACAAGCCCGTATCCGGCGGACAACGGGCGCGTCTTCGTGTCGTATGCGCCCTGGTGGGATACGGGTTTCGACGCCTACGGGATCTACCTGTTCGACATGGAGACGCGGGAGAGGACGCTCATCTACGACGACCCGAGGCTGAGCGACGTCGATCCCGTAGCGCTGGTGCCGCGGCCGGTTCCGAGGCGGCTGGAACCCGACATCGCCGATCGCGGCGACAAACCGACGGGCACCATCCTGTGCCTCTCGGTCTTCAACTCCGATCTTGAGTGGAACAGAGCGGCCGTGCGTTACGTTCGCGTGTTGGGCGCCACATTGACGGGCCACGCCACGAACGCGAACGCGGCGTTCGAGTCGCATGTCCTGGGCACGCTGCCGCTGCAGAGCGACGGCTCGTTCAATGTGGAGGTCCCGGCCGATCGGCCCGTGCGTTTTCAGCTTCTGGACGGTGACGGTAATGTCGTCCTGCACGAGACGGCCTTCAACTACGTACGCGGAGGGGAGACACTCTCTTGCCTCGGCTGCCACGAAGCCAAGGGCACGACCCCGGGTCAATCCCAGCCCCTCGCCGCCTCCCTGCCCCCCTATCCGGCGCTGGAACGCGTCGGCAACCTCATCTACCACGGCCGCCTCCATCGCGGCTACAACCGGATCGCCAGGCCTTGAGCCGGAAGCAGGTGCACCCGCCTGACACCAGGAACTGCACACGGCCAGCCAGAGCCTCGTACCAGGCACGCTGGTTCGGTTCGGCCAGCAGTCAGCCAACACGCAACGAGCATGACGAGGAGAGCGCATCATGAGTCTGGGTTATGACGACACGCCCATCATCCCCGGCACCAACTGGCACGTGCACGACGGCACACGGCCGCAGCCCCCGGTCGTGACTCCGGGCACCTGCAGCACTCAAGACCAGCCGGGCGCGCCGCCATCGGACGCGGTGATCCTGTTCGATGGCACCGACCTGTCGGGTTGGGTCGCCAAGGACGGCAGCGACGCGAAGTGGAAGGTCGAGAACGGGTACCTGGAGATCGTCCCGAAGACCGGAGGCATCGGGACGAGGGAGCACTTCGGCGACTGCCACTTGCACCTGGAGTGGTGCGCCCCGGTGGCGGTAGAGGGGGAGAGCCAGGGCCGCGGGAACAGCGGCGTGTTCCTGATGGGACGGTACGAGATTCAGGTTCTCGACTGCTACGACAATCCCACCTACCCCGACGGGACGACCGGCGCGATCTACGGGCAATACCCGCCGCTGGCCAATGCTTGCCGGCCGCCGGGCGAGTGGCAGGTGTACGATATCATCTGGGAGGGCCCCAGATTCGAGAGTGAGGAGCTCGTCCGGCCCGCGTTCGTGACGGTTATCCTCAACGGGATCGTCCTCCACCACCACACCGAGTTAATGGGTGTGACCAGCCACCGGGTCCTGACGACATACGAGCCGCACGGTCCCGTCGGCCCGTTGGAGCTGCAGGACCACACCAATCCCGTCCGCTTCCGCAACATCTGGTATCGGCCGCTCAAGGGGTACGATGAGGGGTAGTCGCTGACCGCCGCCCGGTAAGGCCGCAGCGACCACTCAAACCCAATACCGACCGAGCCTTTGGCGCGTAGGGTCGTGCCTCGGGCGCCCAGCGCGCGGGCCTTCCCGCCCGTGGCCGTCTATCCCGGCCTGTTCACGATGAACGTCGCGGGCAACCTGCTCTTGAGGAAGAGCCAGTTTGCCGCGCCCTTCCGGCAGACAACTCGAGTTCCGTGTTGCTGGCGGCCATGGCGCACGCTGTGGCGCTCAACGGACTATGCCGGGGCCTCGAACACAGGCTGACAGCGGTTCCGCATGGCCCCCGGGGTGGGTGCTCGGCATGTCGTCGAGCACCTGTCGCCTCTCCTGTGCTATGGCCATCGCACCCGCGAGCATTGCAGAGAGGGGGGCCAGCGAATGAGCCGATGCGTCGATCGACGCAGCTTCCTGCAATCCGCCCTTGCCGGTGTCGGTGGCGCAGCAGGCCTCGGACTCCTGAATTCCGTCGTGAGGTCCCGCACCGCCAACGCCGGCCCCGAGCGCAAGCCCAACATCGTGCTGCTGTATGCCGACGATCTGGGCTGGACGGATCTGGGCTGCTTTGGCAGCGGCTACTACGACACACCGAACCTCGACCGCCTGTGCTCCGAGGGCGTCAAGTTCACCGACGCCTACGCCGCGGCGGCCAACTGCGCGCCGTCCCGGGCGTGCATGCTGACCGGGCAGTACGTGCCCCGGCACGGCGTGTATACCGTCGGCGCCAAACGCCGCTTCGACACCAACGCCAAGCTGCTGAAGTGGCACGAAAGGAAGCTCCTGGCGCCGGAGAACCCGGGTGGCATTGCGCCGGAGAAGGTGACCTTTGCCGAGGCGCTTCAGGCGGCCGGTTACACTTGTGGCATGTTCGGCAAGTGGCACCTGGGTGGTAAGGAGGGCCAGGCGCCCGGTGAGCAGGGCTTCGACAAAGCGGTCGTGATGGCCGGCGGCCGGCACTTCAACTTCAACACCAAGCCGCCGCCGCCGCAGAAGCCCGGACCGGACGACTACCTTTCCGATTACCTGGCCGACCAGGCCCTCAGCTTCGTGGAGGACAACCGCGAACGCCCCTTCCTGCTCTATCTCCCCGACTTCTTGGTGCATGTGCCGATGGAAGCGAAAGAACAGATCATCGAGAAATACCGGAACAAGGAGCCGGTCGCCGGCCACCACAACCCGGTCTACGCCGCCATGGTCGAGAGCCTGGACCACAGCTTCGGGCGCGTGCTCGACAAGCTCGATGAACTCAACCTCACCGACAATACGCTCGTGCTGTTCTTCTCGGATAACGGCGGGGTCGGGAGTGCGGAGAACCGCGGCCTGAACAAGGGCGGGAAGACCACGTCCAACTACCCGTTGAGAGGCATGAAGGGGATGCTCTACGAGGGTGGCATACGAGTCCCGATGATCGCACGCTGGCCCGGGGTCATCCAGCCCGGCTCGGCTTGCGCTGAGCCCGTCCACGGCATCGACCTCTTCCCGACGTTCCTCGAGGTTGCCGGCGCCGGCCCGCCTGAGGGCCAGGTTCTCGATGGCGAGAGTCTCCTGCCGTTGATGTCGGGCGAGAAGGAGCACCTGGAGCGGACCGACATCTTCTGGTTCATGCCGGGGTATCTACCGGGCCGCCAGGCACCGGCGAACGTGATCCGCTCGGGCGACTGGAAGTTGATTG
>CBFDAZ010000210.1:0-8149 GCA_965602825.1 uncultured bacterium | reverse complement strand
ACGGATTCTCCGCTTCGTCGGCGAAGCTCTTCAACGCCTCTTCGACGGTCGGGTAGAACTTGATGATGTTATCCAGGCCGACGGTGCTGGCGGCCGACCACACGGCTCCGGTGGCTCCCGCGGCCCGCAAGTCGCCGTCTCGGGTCCGAAGGCGCGCCAGGGCCACCAGTATCTGGCCGAAGCCCCGGCTGACAATGTAGCTCGCCCGGCACAGATCGAGCACAATGTGCCGGCCGCCCGCGTCGATCAGTCCATCGAGTATCTGGCGAAACCGGTCAACACCGTGGTCGCCGATGTCCATATCTCCAGCGATCTCAACCACCGTCACGGGCGGGTTCGACAATCCCTCACGGACGGTCGCTTCCATGCACTGCCCCCCTGTTTGCTCAGATACACCCCGTCGTTATGGACCGGGCGCTGTCGGCTCGATGCCACCCTCCGTCACGACGCCGATGAACATGATGATGATGATCCAGGCCACCAACGCCGCCACGCTGACCAGGAGAGTCTTCAACCCAAGCTCTCGCCATTCCTCCGTTCTGGCCGTCACGATCTCCCAGAGGCCGAGTAGAAGGCCACTGGGCGGGATCAGCCCGGCCAGGATGAGGTTGGGCACCAGCCGCTGCTTCGCAGCCACCCGGTCTCGTGCCGAGGGGGTGGCCGAATGGGCCACGGCGACCTGAGCGGCCGGGACGGCGTCCTGGAGCCGCTTGTCCCTGGGGCTGAAGACCAGGCCCGTCTGGTACTGCTCGAGCGCCGCCTCTGCCTCGCCTTGGGCCAGAAGCACATGGGCCAACCACAGCCGGGCGTCGGTCAACTCATGGTCGAGGTCCAGGGCTTCCTCGAGCTTCGCCCTGGCGGCCGGCAGTTGGCCGGCGTGGAAGTCGATGACGCCCGAGCGCATCTTGTATTGGGCCCGCTGCTGTATCGCCGTCAACCGTCTCTCTGTCTGCGCCACTCCTCCAGGGCCTCCACGCATGAGTCGGGGACGTCACCGGCACCGATGGGCACCGGGTCGGTGCCGCCCGGGCCGTGCGAGTCAGAGCCGCCTGTCACCAGCAACCCCAGGCTCTCCGCCTGGGCCAGGATGGACTCGATTCGAGCCGGGCTGTGTTTCGGGTGGTACGCCTCCACACCCTTCGCTCCCAGAGCTGCTATCTCCTTGACGATGCGTGGGTGCCCGGTGACGAGGCCGGGATGCGCCAGGACCGGGCAGCCGGAGGCGGCCCGGATGATGTCGATCGCTTCGGTGCAGGCCGGCTTCTCGCGGCGAACGTACGCCGGGCGCCCCTTTCCGATGTACCGGGCGAAGGCCTGTTGCGGGGCCGCACAGACCCCGGCGCGCACGAGCGCCTCGGCCACGTGTGGGCGCCCGACGCTTCCGGGCCCGGCTGCCTGCAGGACGTCATCCAGCTCGATTTTGGCGCCCATTTGCTGCAGGAGTTTCACGATCCGCTCTGCCCGCACCAGCCTGACCTCGCGAATCTGCTGGAGCTTTCGCTGAAGCAGGGCATCGCCGGGGTCGATCCAGTAGCCGAGGATGTGAACCTCGGCCTTATGGTAGGTCGCGTTGATCTCCACCGCCGGGATAAACGGCACTCCCAATTCCCGGGCCCGCCGCTGCCCCGCCTCGACACCGGAGAGCTCGTCGTGGTCGGTGATGGCGACCGCGGTCAGCCCGAGCCGATCGGCCTCGTCAACGATCGCCTCCGGGGCCATGGTGCCATCGGAGGCAGTCGAGTGGATGTGGAGGTCAACGGCCATCAGGTCCGTCTCCTTGCTTTTCGGGTCTGGGCTCACGCTCGCCCGGCTTGTCGAGCCATGCCCGAAGCAACCGCACGGCTCCCGCCTTGTCCAGGGGGTGGTTCATGTCTCCGCAGAAGGGCGACTGCACGCAGGAGGGGCAGCCACTCTCGCAGGGGCAGGCGGCAATGCGTTCTTTGGCCGCGGCCGCGAGTTCCGCCATGTGCTCGTAGGCGGCTTCGCTGATGCCGACGCCGCCGGGGAACGCATCGAACAGGAAGATCGCCGGGCCGCCGGTGTCCGGATGGCTCGGATGCGAGACGCCGCCGACGTCCCGCGCATCGCAGGGAGCGACGATCGGCGTGAGCGCAGCCATGGCGTGCTCGATGGCGTGGATAGTGCCGGCCAGGTCATGGCCCTCGCCCTGCAGCAGGTCAACGTACTCCGACGGGATGTCCACCCAGAAGCCCACCGTCTCGTACTCCTGAGACGGCAGGTCCAGGTCGTGCCGGTCACGAGGCGTCTCCTTGCCCGGAGCGCGCCTGACGTACGAGGTTACCCGGTCGACGACCCGCAGCTCGCCGTAGTGCTTGGGGATGCCGTCGCCGAAGGTCGCGTGCTCCGTCTCCTGCTCGATCCAGACCTGCGAATCCGTGAGCGCATCTGTGTAGTAGTCCACGTCCGACTGCTTCACGTAGGCGATCTTCTCCTCCAGGTCCAGCTTCTTCACCACATAGGTCTCGCCCAGGTGCATGTAGACGGCGCCCTCGTGGATCATGGAGAACGCAGACTGGCCGTCCATCGTGCCCAGCAGGCGCCCCTCCTTGGCGTCCTCGACGATGTCATAGCCCTCGCCCGAGGCCGACCGCAGGCTGATCTGCCCGGCCGGATACCCTTCGCCGATCCAGTACCAACGGGTGCGGCGGGTGACGTACCGGGCTTCGGCGAGGATTTTGAGGATGTCCTCACTCTGGGGTCCGAAGAGCGCCATGTCCGACTCATCGAGGGGCAGCTCGAACGCCGCGCACAATAGGTGCGCCGCCACGATGAAGCGGTTGGTGGGGTCAATGAGCGCCTTCTCGCTATCGGTGCGGAACAGGAAGTCCGGGTGCTCCATCAGGAACTGATCGACGCTGTTGTCCTGCCCGACCAGAATGGCGAGCGAGTCCTCCTGCCCACGCCCGGCCCGGCCGGCCTGCTGGAATGTGCTGGCGATGGTGCCCGGGAAGCCCGTCAGGATGACCGCGCGGAGGTGGCCGATGTCGATCCCCAGCTCCAGGGCGCTGGTAGAGACGACGCCGAGCAGGTCGCCATCGAAGAGACGCTTCTCGATCTCCCGCCGTTCTTTCGGCAGGTAGCCGCCGCGGTAGCTCATGACCTTCTTTGCGTCTGTCGACCTCGCGCCGCCGAGCAGGCGGTGAGCGTGGCGGACAATCAGCTCCGCCGTCTTCCGGGCGATCGTGAAATCGATGGCGCGGATCTCGCGGTCCACCAACTCGCGCAGGAGCGTCGCGGACTCAATGAGCGGGCTGCGGCGGCCTTCGGAGCGTTCGGCCTGCGGCGGGTTCCAGAAGACCCACGTGCGCTTGCCCTGCGGGGCGCCGTCATCGCCAACGATGCGGACATCCAGTCCGGTGAGGTTGCGGGCGAGCTCTTCGGGGTTGCCGATGGTCGCCGAGCAGCAGATGAACTGCGGGTTGGCGCCATAGTTGGCAGCCACGCGGCGCAGGCGGCGGATGACGTTAGCCGTGTGCGAACCGAAGACGCCCCGGTAGATGTGGACCTCGTCGAGCACCACGTACTTCAGGTTGCGGAAGAAGTCGGCCCAGGTGTGGTGGTAGGGCAGGATTCCCACGTGCAGCATGTCGGGGTTTGTGAGGACCACCTGGGCCTCGCGCTTAATCCCCCGCCGCTTGTGCTGTGGCGTATCGCCGTCGTAGCACGCCGCGGTGAAGGCGATCCCGGCCCCGAAATCCTCCAGCTTGCGGAGTTGATCCTGGGCCAGGGCCTTGGTGGGGAAGACAAGGAAGGCCCGGCTGGTAGGCCGCTCGTAGATGCGCTCGGCGATCGGGATCGTGTAGCAGAGCGTCTTCCCGCCGGCCGTGGAGGCGACGACGCAGAGGTTCTCCCCTTCGAGCGCTGCGTCGATCGCTTCCGCCTGATGGGAGTAGAGACGCTTGATGCCAAGGGCGTCCAGAATCTCGCGTACGGTGGGGTCGAGGTCGCGTTGCAGGTCCCCGAAGCGGGGCGGTCGGGGCTCACGAACGTGGGTGTGGACGATCTGGTCTGCGTAGGTGTCTGCGCTCCGGAGTTCCTCGATCAGGGCATCAAGGTCGGTCGCCTTCTTGACCTTCCGGCGTCGTCGGCGCGACCGGGATGGACTCAATCTCCGGGTTCCTCCGCCTCTTCGTCAGCCTCTTCGGTCTCAACCCGAAGCTCGTCGGCCGAGGAGCGCTCTTGCTCGGGCGGCGCGTCGGGTGTCGCCTCCTCCTCCGCGACCTCCTCCGGCGCTTCGGCTTCGTCTCCGGAGGCCTCGGGGAGCGCGTAGTGGGCGTACGGGTCCTCGTCTCCGGCGCTCCCGGCTGCCTCCGCCTCCTCTGCCGACCGAGCCTTCTCCTTGCCCTTCTCGACCAGTCGCGCCAGCAGGATGCTCAGCATGTACAGCCCGATCATCGGGCCGGCGAGGAACGAGAGCGTCACGGCGTCGGGGGTCGGCGTGACGATAGCGCAGACCACGGCGATCAGGACCACGGCGATTCGCCAGCGCTCGAACAGCCACTGGCTCCTCACCATGCCGACTGCGGACAGGAACATGATGACCAGCGGCATCTCGAACATGACCCCGAAGATCAGGATCAGGCGCAAGAAGAACGTGAGGTAGTTCTTCAGCATGAACTCCGGCGCAGCGCCGATGTCCTGCTGGAACTTCAGGAGCACACCGAAGGCCCGCGGGGAAAGCCAGTAGCAGAAGCCGACGCCGCTCAGGAAGAGACCCACTGCAGCCGGCATCAGGGGCACAACCCACTTGCGCTCGTGGTCCTCGAGGGCGGGCTCGATGAACAGCCACGCCTCCATCAGCCACGCCGGCGCCGCAACGATGGCACCAGCGACGAGAGCGATCTGCATCGAGAGAACCAGCCCACCCGCCACCTCGAAGACCTTGAACTCCAGATCCTCCCCCATGCCGGCCCTCTCGGCGGCGGCCTGCATAGGCGCCAGGACAAGAGCCGTCAGGGGCTTCCGCCCGAACCAGCAGAAGATGGTGCCGGCGATGACGTAGCAGACACCGCGGATGAGCCGCACGCGCAGCTCTTCCAGGTGCTCGAAGAAGGTGGCTTCTCTGCGGTTTCTGCGTTTCCTGGCCATCGTACGAAAAGAGCCCCCACCACGGTCGGTGCGGGCCGCCTTCTCAGCCGGATCGCAGTCGATCGCGGCTGCCGAGTACCAGCCGCCGCTTGCCGGCAGGCAGAGCGGGCTTCCAGTTAGAAGATCGTCTGTTCGGACTGCTTGTCGAACAGGTGGGACTTGGCCATGTCAAAGACGATGTCGAGCGGTTCCTGCTCGCGGGCATGGGTCCCGCTGTCCACGCTGGCCACCAGCTGCACGCCCCCGAGGGTGAGGTAGAGAATGGAGTCCGCCCCCATGGGCTCGATGACGTCGACCTGAGCGCGGGTGGTGTTGTGCGGGTCCGGCTCGACGATCGGGGAAAGGCCCTTGTCGTAGATGTCGCTGGGGCGCACGCCGAACTCCACCGTCTCCCCAACATATGGTTCAGTAACAGCTTTCCTCTCGTCCGGGATCGCCAAGACCGCCCCATTCACGTCCACGCACAGCTTGCCGTCTTGCTTGATGATGGTGGCGTCGGCGAAGTTCATGGGCGGACTGCCGATGAAGCCCGCCACAAATCGGTTCGCCGGGTTCGTGTAGAGCCCGAGCGGCGTATCCACCTGGTGGATCTTGCCGTCCCGCATCACGGCAATCCGGTCGCCCATCGTCATAGCCTCGACTTGGTCGTGGGTGACGTAGATGGTGGTGATGCCGAGGCGCCGGTGGAGCTTGATGAGCTCCGCCCGGGTCTCAATGCGGAGCTTGGCGTCGAGGTTGCTGAGCGGCTCGTCCATCAGGAAGACGGCCGGCTCGCGGACGATGGCCCGGCCCAGGGCGACGCGCTGGCGCTGGCCGCCGGAGAGCTCTTTGGGCTTCCGCTTGACCAGCGATTCGGGCAGACCGAGCATGCCGGCCGCGCCCATCACGCGCTGCTTGATGTCGTCGCGCGACACGCGGCGGAGCTTCAGCCCGAAGGCCATGTTGTCGAAAACGCTCATGTGGGGGTAGAGCGCGTAGTTCTGGAAGACCATCGCGATATCGCGGTCCTTGGGGGAGACATCGTTGACCAACCGCTCGCCAATCCAGATCTCGCCCGTCGTGGCCTCCTCCAACCCGGCAACCATGCGCAGGGCGGTTGTCTTCCCGCAGCCGGAGGGCCCGACAAGCACGAGGAACTCGCTGTCGTGGATGTCGAGCGACACATCATCGACCGCGCGAACGGAGCCAAAGTCCTTGGTTAGGGAGACGAGCCGAACTTCCGCCATGTGACAGAGACCCCTGAACGGAGGAACTAGCGCCCAGATCGGAGCGAGGCGAGTATATCAAATCGCTTGCTGAAGTGTCAACGGCACTGCGATACTCGTCCTCTCCGTGGGCCGGCAACGTCCCATTGCCTCTGCGGTACTCGATTGGGGTCGGGGAAGGCCTGCCCCCTGGAGGCGACCTCCCGGGCCCACCGAGGGCGGAGGTCCGAGGCCCGGAGCACGGCGGTTCAGAGGCGGCCGAACTGCGGAAGGTAATCGGCCTGCGCCTCGATGAGTTCCTGGAGCATTGGCTCTGCGGTGTCGAACTCGGTGACCATCGGGTCGGCGAGCAGCGCCCGGAGAGCACACTCCCGATCACCATACAGCGCGGCATCGGCGGCGAGCCGGACCTGATGGCAGCGGGCGGTCAAGAACGGCATCACACCCGCCGGGAGCGCACCGGGGCTGAACGGTTTGATACCGAACGGTCCGACCGCCGCTGGCACCTCGACTACCGCGTCGCCGAGAAGGCCCGGGATCGTGCCGCGGTTCGGCACGTTCACCGCATCAAAGAGGCGGGATTGTCCGGTGGCGAGGCACTCGATGATCTCGGTGGCCTGCTCACCCGAGGGACCCATCAGGTCCTCGACGCCTTCCCCGGCCTCCGCGACTGCCGCCAGCCGGGCGGTGCGGTCATCTTTGTTCTTCATGTACTCGTCGATGGGCAGCGGGAAGAGGCCGCAGGGCAGCTTGCCATCGTCGCCGGGACGACAGAAGAACGGCATGAACTCCGCCACGTGGCGATCACCGGGCGACGGGAACGCCCCGTAGTGCCGCCAGAGGGCGAAGCTTAGCGGGCTGGGCAGTTCATCCGCCACGATCGCTTTCTCCCCGAGCAACACGTAGAGATCCTCTGCCCCACGTTTGAGTTCCGTGATCCAGGTGAAGTGATTCACGCCGCCGGCGAGCACGTCGATCTCGTCAAGCGGGACCCCCAGCACCCCGGCGAGAGTTCCCGTCGTCCCGATGATCCCGTGGCACAAGCCGATGGTCGGCGTCGTGGTGTTCGCCGAAACAGCGTAGCAGATGGCGGTCATCGGGTTGCTGTAGTTGATGAGCAGGGCGCCGGGGCAGAGGCGTTCCATCGCTTCGGCCACTTCCACCACGATCGGGATGACACGCAGTGCCCGGCTCAGTCCACCCGGTCCGACGGAATCTCCGACCGGCTGCAGGATGCCGTATTTGGCGGGGATCTCGAGATCTCTGCGCCAGGCCTCCAGACCGCCGGCCGCTACGGTTGTGATAACGTAGTCTGCATCTTCCAGCGCCGACTCGAGCGTCTCAGCCACGGCCAACGTCACCTCAGCGCCTCCCGCCTCGGTCATCCGCCCGCCCAGCCTGGCCATCATGCGCGACGCCTGGGGGTCGATGTCATACAGCCGCAGCGTGCTTCCGCTGAGGCCCTCGGCCCGGCACAGGTCGGCCATGATTCCGGGGGTGAAGGTCTTGCTTCCCGCGCCGACGAGCGTGATGGTGACGGCGGCCATGTTGGTCCTCCGGTGCAGCGGGCTTCTCTTGAGCAGCGGTCACTTCGCCGATCCCGGACCCGACACCTCGCCCCCGTACCGCGGCGCCCAGACACGATGGAGATAGCAGCAGAATAGGACAGTTTCCTTTTTCGATGCCGTTCGTTGTCCGTGGCCGACGGGGCGGAGCTGGAGCTCCACCCCCACGAACGACTGGCAAACCTTCGAGGCAGTTGCACATGAGCGCGGGCTCGCCCGGAGACGATGAAGATGGCAGTAAAATAGGACAGTCCCCTTTTCCGATGCCGT
>CBFDAZ010000209.1:0-8155 GCA_965602825.1 uncultured bacterium | reverse complement strand
TCACACGGCCATCACGCAGAAGTTCCATGTCACGCCACCGTGGAAGTTTGCCTTCGATTCCCGCAAGCCGTGCCCGGGACGGCCCGACCGCTACGCGGAGGCCGTCAAAGCGATCGTGCAGGAGGCGGGGGAGAGGCCGCTCTTCTTGATGGCCAACATTGGCAACACGCACCGGCCGTTCAGGCCGACGGTCGAGGGGCTGGACCTGCCGCGCGTGGATCCGGCTCTTGTCGAGGTGCCACCGAACCTCCCGGATGTCCCCGACGTGCGGACCGAGGTCGCCGAGTACCTCGACACCGTCCGGGTCGCCGATGCCTGCGTCGGCGCGACACTTGACGAGCTCAAAGAGGCAGGCCGCTTCGACGACGCCCTCCTCATCATGACTGGCGACCAGGGGTACGGATTCCAGCGGGCCAAGGCCTCGATCTACGAAGCGGGCATCCGTGTTCCGTTCGTCGTGCGCCCGCCGGGAGGCGGGACGGGGCGCGTCTTGCCGGACACCGTCAGCCTGCTCGACATCATGCCCACCATCTGCGACTACGCGGGCCTCGACACCCCCGATACCGCGCAGGGACTGAACCTCCGCCCGCTCATTGAGGGTCGCGCGGACGCACTGGGACGAGAGACGGTCTTCGCCGAGCACAACGCTCATGGTCCGGGCGAGCCGTCGCTCTACCCGTCCCGATCCGTTCGAGCGGGCCGGTGGAAGTACATCCGCAACCTGCTGCCCGACAAGCGCTATGTGCTTCCGGCCGACCTCGAACAGGCCGAGAAGTGGGGCAACCGAACGTATTCGGCCACGGTCGCTGCGAGGGATGAGTTCCCGGTTCAGTATCAGCTTCTCCAGGCCACCCACCACCGGCCCCCGGAAGAATTCTACGATCTTCACACCGACCCGTGGGAGATGGAGAATCGGGTTGCCGATGAGCGCTTTGCCGAGCCCCTCGAACGCCTCCGGGGCGTGCTGGACGACTGGATGCGCGAGACCGGCGACACCGGGAAGCCCGAGGAGATCGTGCGGCGGACCGGATAGGCGACGCCGCGGAACCCAGGACTCCGCCTGAGCTGGTCCTTCCTGGCCTGCCACCGGCCGCCGAACCCGGACGGCGGTCGGTGCGCACAGGCCTGCCCATTGGCCTAACTCGACCTACTCGCGGCAAACGTCGCGGGCAACCCGCTTTCGAGGACGACCCGGATTCCCGCGCTCTTCCGGCAGAGCGGATGGCGCTATTGCCCCTGGCCTCCGGCCTGCAGCCGTGCCTCGATTGCAGCGCGCGCCTTGCGTGCCACACGGTGAATGATGCCCGTGGGGTGCTGCTGCTCCACACGCTGAACCGCGGGCAGCGCGCTCTGGTCTCCGACTTTGCCCAACGCCTCCACGGCCAGGCGCACAAGATCGCGGTCCTGCGCGCCCTCCAGCACCTTTATGAGCGCCGGTGCCGCCTGAGTATCACCCAGCAGGCCCAGGGCATAGGCAACCTGTTGGCGGAGCTGTACGTGGCTGTCCTCGTCCAGCAAGATCCTCTCAAGGGGCTCTCGGGCCTGGCCATCGCCGATCGCGCCCAGGGCTACGCCGGCCGCGCTTCGCAGTTGGCGGCTGTTCTCTGCATCCGTGAGTATCGCGATGAGTGGACCTACCGCACGCGGGTCCTTGAGGCTACCAAGAACGCTGACCGACATTGAGCGCAGATGCGCTTCATCGGTGTGCTCAACGACGTCCAGCAACGGCATGGTTGCCCGCTGGTCGGCCAGGTAGCTGAGCGCAAGCAAGATGGCGTCCAGCTCGACCTGGCTTCTGTACTCGTGGGTTTTCACCAGCATCTCCAGCAGGCGCGGCACAACGGGCTCGCCGTGAGCGGCGATCACGTTGGCGCGCTTACTCGCGGACATCTCGCCCGTGATCGGCTTCACCGGGCTGGCCTCGACCCACTTCGCCTGCACCTCGTCTGCGCATTGCTCGTACAGTGCCTTTCGCTGCACCCAGCCGACGAGGATCTCGGCGGTCATACTGACTCGCCAGTCCCCGTCCTGTGCCTTCTCCTCCAGCGGAGGCACTGCTTCCGCCCCCACGGCCAACACAGCCTCGCGCGCCTTGATGTAGTCCTCGCCATCCGTAGCGACAGCTTGCTGGAACTGCTCCTGGAGTGGAGCGGCGTTCAATTCGCTCATCTCCCCTCGACACCTGGGTAGGCCCACGGCAACGGCGATCAGCAATGGAGGTAACGCCAATTGACCGGCAACCCCGGCGGGAAGTATCGTTCCTCGCGTTCCGCTCATCTCACCAGCTCCGCGTAGTAGTCCCACCAGTGGGTGAAGCTGCTGTCCGCGTCGAGTTCAGGCGGGCGGCGCTTCGCGTTGGTGCCACAGTGGACCTCACCCATGTTGCGGTGATACGTGTACCAGTCGTCGATCCAGTGGACGCGGCACCCGATGTCCTCGAGGCGGATCTGCGTATAGGCCTCGAAGAGGTCCACCGTCCGTTCGGGGATCAGCAACCGCGTCCAGTTGTTCCGTACTCGCCCGGCGGGGTCGAACTTGCCTGGGTTTGCGCTCCGGATCTCCGCCGCGGTGACGCCGCCGTCGGAGAAGTATCCGGCGATGGCGGACAGCTCTTCGTTCTGGAGGGCCCAGTACTCATGTTGCTCGAAGGGCCCCAGCCGTGCGTCCGTCGCCGAACTCAGCCCCATTGGGCCCCGGAGGATCTGGCCCGCGTCCGCCCGTCTCATACGCGGCCCGAAGTGGCGCGGGGGGAGGAGATGCTCGTTGACGACCTGCAGATTCACGACGTCCGGAGTGAACGCAGAAGTCTGGCCGCCGCTGTTCAGTGCTCCCGCCGGCAGCGAGTCGAAGTAGACGGGCAGGTGGATGATGTCTTCGGCCTCGTTGAGGTTCAGCCCGTCGGTGAGTCGCTGCTCGAGAGGCAGCAGGCGCAGGCTTTCCAGCTCATCGTTGAACGTGCGTCCGGCGTCAAGCAGCCCCTCCACGGTGATCGCCGCGTGGTACTCGGCTTCCTCTTCCGGGTGGCCCGGATCGGTGTCGGGCGTGAACCCGGTGTCCTCCTGGAAGATGCGCGGCGGCTCCACGATCTCCGACGGATCGGCGCCGCTAGGGTGGTAATGCTGCCAGGTCTTGCCCCGCAGTAGTCGAGTCAGGAGGTGCGCACTGGGATCGCTGTTGTGGAGCGTAAGCGCTTCCTCCAGCAGCGAGGTCGCGATGCTCGTGGACGCCATGAGCATCCTGAACGGTTTGCCGCTGTTGGCGGGCACGAAGCTCATGAACTCGTCCACATGCCCGACGTCGAGCCATGCCGTGTCGAGGTAGAGAATAGGCTGGACCTTCTGCGCTTCCAGGAAGTACCGGAAGTAGGTGTCAGCCCGACGGTCGGCCGAGTGACCGAGGATTATCTTGCCGAAGGGCGCACGCCTGTGCGCTGGAACTGCCGGTCCCGCGCTGTCCTCCGCCATTGCCGTCGTGTCGCTGTCCACCGGCGGGGAGACCTCCAGGTTGCCTCCGTAGTTGATCGCGTCCCGCGGGTCCGGGTCACCCGGGTCGTGTGGCAGAGGATCGAGGTCTTCCGTGATGTCGTCGAACAGCCCCATGTCGTCGCCGAGCAGGTGATCGCGGACGAACCGGTGCAAGCCGCGGCTGCGCTTGAGATGGACCACCACGTGCATCCAGTTGTGCACCGCCCAGCAGTAGCCGATCTCGAACTCGTCTTGCACCCACGGATCGTTGTCGCACTCCGTCGGAGTGATCTTGCGCAGCGTTACGCCGCTGATGTGTCTTGTGAACGCCCGCTCCACATCGCGCACGGTGTCTTGATTGCTGGACAGGTCGCTGATGTACAGCACCTGCGCTCGATGCAGGTTCGACTGCATGAGCCACGGCGCAATGGTGTAGACGGCGACGTCTCGCACCTGATGCGCGTCGGGCAAGGGCTGGAACGCGTGGTCGAGATGCGCCAGTTCGAACCACACCTCGCCGATCAGCCGGTGGTCGTGAATGGGATCGTTGGTCGGCGTCGGGTTCACCGGTGTGGTGGGATCGGTTGGCAGGAGCACTTCGTACGGCGTCGGCGGGGGAGGGGTCGCGGGGCCGTTGTCCTGGTCATCCAGCGGGCACGGTCCGGGTGCGCGCGGACTGCCGGCCAGCGTGACCGCCTCGATCTGATCGTGGAACGCCCACGGGCTGGCGGTGGGCGGCAGTTCGTACTCGTGGTCGTTACCTGCCGTCGTGGTCTCGTGTGAGTGAGTGCCCTTATCGCGACCCAGGTACACCGGCTGCCGCCGCGCGTGCGGGAAGACGCGGATCCGCGGGGCGTCCTCCTCGTGGACGCGGAGGACGACATGACTCGCCCGCAAGTTGCAGGGATCCGGCTTGCGGATCTTCAGCGTCGCCATCTCGCGGCTGTCGTCGCCGCTTCCCACCCGATCGTCTGCCGCGTCCAAGTGCTCCCCACGTGGTCGGGAGCCGACCAGGGGGGGACTGATGTCGAGGTTCGCCAGCAGGATCGCTCCTGGCCGCAGGATGCGCCGATTCGTCTCCTGTGGCGTCTCCTCAGTGTCCGCCTGACGGTCGAAGTTGCCCAGTATCCTGCCTGCTATCCCAGGCGAGCACAGAAGGTTGTAACCACTGTCGCCGGGCGCAACGGGGTTTCGCATCTATCTCGCCCTCTCAACAGCCATGTACCTCGACGAGCTTCGCACGCGTGGCGTCGTCCAGATCCCCTGTCACCTCGATCTCCTCGTTTGCCTGGAACTGCCTGAGCGCGGCCTCAGTGCGGGGCCCCAGGTCGCCGTCCACCGGCCCGACGTCGTAGCCGAGGTTCAGCAACCTCCCCTGCGCGCCGGAGACGCCCCGATCGGGCGTGTCTCGGTCCACCGGGTTCAGATGGCCGACGCTCAGTTCCCACGTGTAGTCACCCACGCTGAGCCGAGCGGTCTCGGCGGAGAAGGGGATCTCCTCCTCCAGCAGTCCCTGCCCGTCGGTGGTGCCGCGACGGATCTGCCCATCCACTCGCAGCTCGTACGCCTCGTTCGCCAGGCGATGCCAACAGGGGTCCTCAGCGGCAACACGCAGCGTGCGTGTGGTCAGAGGGGTCTCGAAACGATGGCGCTGCCCGGTCGACCGTGGCTCGACCCTCTCATCCGGGTCGGGGATGTACAGGCGGTCCCCCGGGTAGATGATGTTCGGGTCCGGCCGCCTTCTTCGGAACTCCGCGTTCTGGGGATGGTCGTAGATCGTGCGGTAGTTGGTGAAGCCGTACGCCGTGGCGATCCGCGACAGACACTCTCCCTGTCTGACGCTGTGATGCCTGCCCACTACGCTCATCCCCCCCGAACTCCGGTCGTTGACGCCAGTTGGGGCCCGCCACCCTTGGGAACACGCTCACGGGGAACATATAGTTCCTGGACTGATACCCAGAATCCTCTGGCGGCAACACCTCTCCGCCGTTTGCGCAACGGTGACTTTGCGCACGTCTGGCAGGTTGGGGCCCGTGTGTGGCATGCCCTTGCGGCGGCGCTGTCAGCCCCTGCAGGCCGAGCCGAGACAACGCAGCCCGCTCGCGGACGCTGACGGAGGAGACAAGCGCCAGCCGCCGAAGGATCGACGGCACGGTGTCGCAGCCGTTGACCGGGGAGGATGACATGATCAGGCACTCAGCCGGGATCGCCTTGCTCGCGTGTGCCGTGACTGCGGCAGCCTGCGGGGCACAGCCGATCGCGGTCTACGAGTCGGAAGCGAACCACGCGGAGTACCACGGGGTCTACCAGGGCCCCCTGCGGACGTGGCTGACAGACCGGGGAGTGGAGTTCGAAGTGATCGGTGATGGGGTCGCGGCCGATGCGGCCCAACTGGCCGAGTATGCCTGCGTTGTGGCCTCGAGCACCTACATCGTCCCGGATGAGGCGGCAGAAGGGATCGCCTCCTACGTGCAGCAGGGAGGCAGGGCGATCTGGCTCGATTCGCCGGCGCGATGTGGCCATGCGGGGCTGCGGCGGGCCCTCGGCCTGGGATCGGGGGCGAGCTACACCACCCTTCGCGAGGCGGCGCTGAGCAGCCAGCAGCCTACGCACCCCCTGTGCATCGGTGGCACGGAGATAAGCGCCAAGCAACTGGTGGGCAACTGGGCGGTCGAGGTCGGTGAAGGCGGCCAGACCCTGTACGAGGCGACAGGGACGGACCCCCAAGGGGCCGAGGCGCCCCTCCCGGCAGTAGTGCTTTCGGAGTACGGGACCGGGAAGGCAGTGGTCTTCAACTGGGTGGTGTGGCTGAGTCGAGAGCCGGAGGTACGGGCACTCATCGCGGCCGGCCTCGACTACATGCTTGCCGACGCCGCGCTGTCCCAGAAGGAGCACGCCGCTTTCTGCAGCCTGAGACGTGAGACGATGCGCCAGCCGGAGCCACTTCAGGTGGACTGCCGGACATACCGGCGGAGTGCCGCGCAGATGCCGCCACCCAAGTTCGAGGTCCAACTGAGCGATCCGGACGGGCGAGTTTCGGCCAGCGCAGATGAGCAGGCGGACGCCTGGAGCCATGCCGACGAACAGATGGCGGTCGCCCAGTGCAGCCTGTCGCTGCCGACGGAAGGCCTGGCGGATGGAGCATACGAGCTGACCTGGACTGTCGGCACCGGGGACGAAACCTGGCAGACGGAGGCGATGCAGGTGCGGCTCACCGGCGACGAATGGCGGGAACTGCTCCGGGCGCAGCGCGAACGTCGCAAGGCCCTGGAGCCGCTGCTCGTCGGCACCCTTGGCGACTACGATGCCGAGCCGAGGACCGACGAGGGGCGGGTGGACATCCCGCGGCTGATGGAGCAGATCGAGACGGCGCACATGAACATGTACGACTTCCTGATCTGGCACGCCGAGACCGACTGGCAGGACTTCCAGGAGTTCCTGCCCGTCGCGCGAGAGAAGGGGATCAAGGTATGGATCACCCTCTGCCCGCCGAGCGAGCAGGGCGGTAACTGGCCGTGGTCGGAGCCGTACCGGCTGGACTTCGTCAAGTGGGCCGACGAGATCGGGAAACTGGCGGAGGAGTACGATAACCTGGTCGCCATGGTCATCGATGATTTCTGGTCGGGCGGCAACCGCGAGCTCTTCACGCCCGCATACATCCGCGAACTGGTGCAGACGCTCCGCCGGCACAACCCGAACGTCGCGTTCCTGCCCACGATCTACTGGCCCACCGTGGGGGATGAGGAGTGGATCGGGGACTACGGCCCGCTGATCGACGGGATCGTCTTCCCCTACATGGAGTACGAGACGGGCGACGACCTTGAGGAGCAGCTTGCCGGGTGCCGGGAATGGATCGGGCCGGACAAGTTCCTGCTGGTCAACGTCTATGCCAGTGGCTCAGGCGGCCAGCGCGGCGTCCCCGAGCGGACCGAGGCGTACATGCGGAAGACGCTCACGGTCTCCCGCGAGCATGCCGACGGCATCCGCATCTACTGCCTGCCGAAGGGCGACCTGCTCGACGACCACCGCTACCGCGTAACGGCTGAGCTGTACGGGGAGTGGGAGGCTGAAGGCAAGTAGCGAGTGGCCGGCCCGACGCCCGATCTCGATAGACACGGCCAAGTCGCCCTACAGCCCATCGTCGGGATCGAGGATCGCGAAGCCCTCGTTGTTCTTCACGGCCAGTACTCGTGGGCCGCTGCCGAAGTCGTAGATGTACGCGTCCTGCATCTCACCCGAGTAGCCGCCCGGACTGCGCCAGATGGAGAGCAGCTTCAGGTCGGTTGGGTCTGAAACGTCAACCTCCAGCAGATGCCCGCCTCGTGAAGGAACGTAGAGCCGCTCGGCGGCCGCGTGGTATCGGGCCCTAGACGTAGATCCGGGGATCTCAGGCCCGGTCAGCACATCGACGGGTCCTTCCACCTGCCCCGTCTTCAGATCGAAGGCATAGCTCAGCACCGCCTTCGCGCCGGGACCATCGGTCCCGAAGAAGAGGTGGGTCAGATCGGCGTTTGCCGCGACCCCTGAT
The DNA here is from genome assembly GCA_965602825.1 of uncultured bacterium. Classification (GTDB taxonomy): domain Bacteria; phylum Armatimonadota; class Zipacnadia; order Zipacnadales; family VGFC01; genus CBFDAZ01. The sequence continues at coordinate 163 of CBFDAZ010000209.1, read as the reverse complement.
ATGGTCTTGGGCCGCGTCTCACCCTCAAGCAGCACCACGACCTCCTGAACGACCGACATGCTCTCCGGGAGCGTGTCCAGGCGAACCACAAGGAACCCTCCGCGACACGTCACGACCGCGAAGTCGCCGAACACCTCGACATTCTTCGAGTTGGCGGTTAGCT
>CBFDAZ010000208.1:0-8156 GCA_965602825.1 uncultured bacterium | reverse complement strand
TCAAGGAGGGTCCAGCCCGTGGCACACTGTGAGATAGGTTGCTTCAACCGGCCGTGGCACCAGTTCGAGTTCGACGACTTCCTCAAGGCAACGAAGGGAGCGGGCTACGCTCTGGCCGGCTTCATGCGACAGAAGGGGGAAGCGGTTCTCGACCCAGACTCGCCTCCCGGTCGAGCCGCCGAGATCAGGGCCCAAGTTCAGTCCGCCGGCCTGACGCCGTCGACGCTCCTGGCGGGAATGCAGTTCGGCAAGCCGCTCGACGAAGCCGTTGTCCACTTCCGCCGGTTCATCGACGTGGCGGCCGAGGCTGGGGCTCGTTACCTTCTCACGTGCGGCACGAATGACGACGGCCACCGGGGTACGTACTGCAGCATCATCCGCGAGACGGCGGATTATGCCGAACAGAGGGGTGTGCTGCTTACTCTGAAGCCGCACGGAGGCATCAGCGCAACATCCCGGGAGTTGTGCGGCATCCACGATGAGATCAGCCATCCGAACTTCGGCATCTACTACGATCCGGGGAACGTCCACTACTACACCGGCGAATCAGCCGCTGAGGACGTCAAGGCAGTCGCGCCGCGTGTGGTGGCGATGTGCATCAAGGACAACACCGACGGCGTACGAGGCAAGGTGGCCATCGAGCCGGGCACGGGCGAGGTGGACTTCGAAGCCGTGTTCGATGCGCTCTTCGCGGTCGGCTTCTCCGGGCCGTGCATTGTCGAGTGCCTCGGGGGCGAGGCCGTGGCCGAGATCAACGAGAGCGCCAAGCGGACCTGCGGGTTCCTGCAGAAGCTCATCGCCCGGGCTGGCGAGACCGGGTGACCGTGTCTTCGGCGCAAGCAGGACGCTGGGGCGCGGGCGCGAAGGTTGGCATGAGGAACAGCGTCGGAACTGGCGCTCCGACCTACTGAACGGCAGATTCTCGAGGCAGTCGCTCATGCCGCCGTGGCGGGATCCGGGAACGGCGAAGATTCAACGGCGTCGGGCCTGGAGACCCGACCTACTGAACGACCGACGGCCGCGGCAGTGAGATGCGCGGGGACGGCTCCCGAAGGCGTCCGTTATTCGTGGAAGAGGAGAAGGGGGGACGAAGATGATGAGGACATTGCTTTGTGTCGGCACAGTCGTGGCCTGCCTTCTGCTGGCAGGTTGTGGGGGCGATGTTGAGCGAGAACATCCTAGGGCGACATCCGGCCCGCTGAACCCCTCGGTCTCGCTGGCTACGGAGAACGTCGAGGTCACCGAGGTGGACTACCACGGCTGGCAGGCGCTTCGAATGACCAACGGCCTCCTAGTCCTGGTGGCCGTGCCCGACATCGGCGGACGCATCATGGAGTACAAGCTGAACGGGCACCCGTTCCTGTGGACCAACCCGGAGGAGTATGGCCGGCTCTACGAGCCACCGACGACGGAAGCCGAGCGGACCTGGCACAACTACGGGGGCTACAAAGTCTGGCCGGCGCCTCAGTCAGAGTGGGGAGGACCGGGAGACCCGGTTGGCTCCGGGCTTGACGGCGGCAAGTGGGAGGGCGAGATCGTGCAGCGGTCGGGACAGGTGGGCGAGATCAAGCTGACCAGCCCCCCGGACCCCTCCGTCACCGGTCTGCAGATCACCCGCCGCGTCCGGCTGTTTGCCGGGGGCACGCAGGTTGAGATCAGCGAGACGTACAGCAACGTGAGCGACCACGACATCCGGTGGAGTGTATGGGATGTCACGCAGGTGCCGGGCTCTCTGAGTGCAGACTCGCCGGCGAGCGAGCAGTCTCGCATCTACTTCCCGCTGAACCTTGACAGCAAGTTCGACGATGGCTTCGTGGAATTGATTGACATGCCCGCCGCCCGGAGCCAGTGGGAAGTGCTGCAGGACCACGGCGTGATGCGAGTCAGCTACCGGCAGGAGACGGGCAAGATCGGCGCGGACTCGCTCGCGGGCTGGATCGCGCACGTCGATGAGATTCACAACATGGCGTATGTGAAGCGCTTCGATGTGGAGAAGCTCGGCGAGTACCCGGACCAGGGCTCGATCGTCGAGGTCTACACCAGCGGGCAGGCAGCCTACATGGAGGTCGAGGTACTCTCGCCGCTGGTTGGCCTGAAGCCGGGGGAGGAGCAGACGGTGGTCCGTGAGTGGTTCGCCGCCGCGACGCCCGGACCGCTGCTGGACACCACGAAGGGTGGGGCCATCAACGAGCCGCTCGAGTGCTCCGAGATCGATGAGGGCAAGCTCAAGGTCGCCGGTGTCTTCGGCGTCTTCGCCGAGGGCTCGGCGGTCCTGGCCACGGCGGACGCTGAGGGCAAGGAGGTTGAGCCGATCCTGACCTTCCCGGCGTCGCCGGCGGTTACGCTCGCGATTGAGGAGGAGATCGAGAGGCCGAAGGACGTACCGACCCTCGTCTTGGAAGTGTGGAACTCGAACGGCACGCCAATCGGGCGTCTGGCGACCGTGGAGATCCCCCCGGCCGAAGAGCCGCAGGTGGCCTCGGCGCCCGAAGGCAACGACTGAACCACGAAGACACGCAGGACGGCCGGTCAGTCTGGGAGTCGCAGGTCGCTAAGCCAACGCCGAGCCTGCCCGGTTCCGGTTGCGGCGCTGGGGAGCGCTAGTAAGCGGCCATCCGTTCACCGGCGCGCTGAAGGATGATCGGCTGCTTCATCCGCCGAACGTTGCCGCTCTCATCCATGGCGGTGAACGTGAGGACGTATCGACCCGCGCGTACGGGCTCCCCAGTGATGTCCTTGCCGTCCCACACGAATGTGTTCTCACCCTCGCCGGGCGCCGACCAGGTGTGAATCGCGTCGCCGGATGCCTCCCTGACCTGAAGCACCCGCGTTGCGACGAGCGGAGCGGCGTCGTTCCCCGCCGACGCTCTGAAGGCGATCGTGTCACCCACGCCGTCGCCGTCGGGGCTGAACGCCACGGGCCGGACGGATGTGGGCTCGTCGGCTGTGTCGACGATGACCAGCCGGCAGAGGATCTGTTCGCGGGCCGTTCCCTTGCCCGTCATCATCGTGACCGGGTATGTGCCGTCGGCCGGGAAGCTCTTGCGGACGGTTATGCGACCCGAGGTGTTGCGGACCATCTGCCCGTCCACTTCTGCCGCGGGTACCGTGGTGCCCCACGCCACGACCGTCTCCCGCGCGCTGACGAGCTGAATGGGTAGCTCGGCGGCGTCCGCGGGCTCCGATATGAGCTGCATGCGGATGCCTGGAAGCTCAGTCGGCACAGCCTCCGTCGGTCGCTGGGAGACGTCGTCTGGCGCCGACGCTTCTTCGGCGTCGCTCGCCGGGGGCTTGGTGAGCCATCCGGGGGGAGGCGTCCAGGCCCTCTCCACGGGCACCAGCGGCGGCGGCTGTTGGCTGAGTGGCGCAGCCGGCTCGTCCGCTTCGTCGGCCGCCTCGAGCGCAACCTGACCGGGGCCGAGGGAATTCCGGGTGACGCCATCGGCGGGGCGTTTGCTGGAGAAGGCATAGACGCCGCCGTCGTGGGAACCCAGCACCAACATCGAGTGTGCGACGGCGGGGGAGGCGCTGATCGGCGCACTGGTTGGGGCGTCCCACACGACCTGGCCAGTGCGTCGGTTGACCGAGTAGACGCTCCCATCCATGCAACCGAGGAACAGGCTTCTGCCCTCGACGGCGGCCGGCGTGGATTCGATGGGGCCGGGCAGTTCGGAAGCCCACAGCGGCTCGCCGGTGGTCAGGTCCAGGCCGGTCAGTCGGCCCGACAACTCAGGCACGATGACGCGCCCGTCGGCGATGGTGAGCGACCCGCGGATCTCGCCGCCCAGCGTCTGCTCCCAGATCTGCTTGCCGCTGGCGCCGTCGAGTGCCAACACGCGCCCCGCGTGGTTGGCGACCAGTACCTTCCGGGCGTGCACGGCGGGGGTGCTGGTAATGGGGCCACCGGTGCTGACACGCCACAGCAGCTCGCCGGTGCGTTCGCCGAGGGCGTACAGGCTGCCATCCTCACTGGCGCAGTAGATGACATCCCGCTGGGCGGCCTTGGGGTCGCCGGGCGAGACGACCGTCAGGGGCGCTTCACTCTTGACCGGTGATGCAGTGATGGGGCCGGCTGTCAGGTGGGTCCAGACCGGTCTGGCGGACTTGGCGTCCAGGGCATACAGAGACGCGTCTTTCGACGCCACCAGAACCAGGCCTGATGCGGTGACCAGCGGCGAGCCGACGACCCCACCGCCGGTGCGGAAGCGCCATAGCTGGCGCCCAATCCGCTCGCCGGCGAGGCGCTTGTCAACCTGTCCCTCGAAGCAGTAGACGGCACCATCGTCAGACCCGACGAAGACCTTGCCGAGAGCGACCGCGGGAGAGGAGGCGATCCGTGCGCCGACGCGGTAGCTCCACCGCAGTTCGCCGGTGTCGAGGTTGAGTGCGTAGAGATACCCGTCATCCGATCCGACGAAGACCGTGTAGTCGGCGATGGCCGCCGAAGAGCGCACAGGACCACCCGTCTCGGCGACCCAAGTGAGGAACAACTTTGGGGCCAGACCCGCCGCGGTCGTCCCGTGGCCCTGAGGGCCCTGGCCAAACCGAGACCAGTCGGCATCCCGTGGGTAGAAGTACAGCGGCTCGGTGCCGAGGTCGGGTTCGCCGCCTCGCATGGAGAACGAGAGTGCGGTGGCGGCACCGAGATCGGTGACGTTGTTCCGGCCCCGCAATCGGTCGGAGGCGGGCTGCTTTCTCAGCGGGAAGCCCCAGGCCAGTGGGACGCTCACAAACCCGCCTACTTCCAGGTCGCCTCCCACAAAGCCGGCGCGGAACCCGGCCCCGATGTGTCTGCGCTGCTGGAAGGCGACCGCCCGGGCGCCAAGTTCATCCTCCATCATGCCGGCCGACAGGCGTACGGTGGTGCGGGGTCCCACAAACCAGTCGTAGTTCCCCTTGGCCGTCCAACGGGGCTTGTCGTTGAACTGCAGCGAGTAAGTGCCGACGGCACTGGCGTGCTCGGAGAAGGGGAGGACGAGAGATGCGTCGATGCTATTGAAGAACCGATCGTGGTCTGTGTCGCGGTCAATGATCGCCAGGCCGGGGGTCAGGAAGATGAAGGGGCGATCAGCCGTACTCCCCACGTCCTGGGCTGTGCCAGGGGCCAGCGAGACGGCGAGAACGGCGGCACAGAGCAACCAAGTGTACCGGGGGCGAAGGGCGCGCAAGATGTCACCCTCTTTCTGCAGCCGTTGGTGCGTAGTGTATCGTGAGTAATTCAGTCTAGCTTTCGCCGTATGAACTTACCTTTCCTTCCTCTTGCAGCAAGCGATGGCAGAATTCACCCGTGGCCTGGAGCAGTTCGGTAGCGGCCTCTGCGGCGTCGTCGTCCTGTTCCGGGTCAGCGGAGCCCGCGACCGCCACGATCAGCATGCCGCCCCTCGGTCCCTGGCCGACGGCCATGCGCAGGCTGTGCAGGAGCCAGCTCCCTGTCGTTGCCGTGCCGGTTGAGAAGGTGTAGACGGCTGCCATACGGGTATCCTGCTTGCTCATGATGAGCAGGCTGCCATGGATAGGCCGTTGGGCGCCGTCCGTCACTGGGACCTCGCGCTGCCGGTCCTCTATGAGGCTCCAACCCTGGTTCTTGAAGCAGTCGCGCGGGGAGTGGAGGGCGCGCCAGCCTCGGGCGAACACGACGGAGAGCTTCACCGCCTGCTGGCCTTCTTCGCTGACGTAGACCCGGTCGATCATCTCGTCGGCGCCGAGGTAGGCGAAGACGCTGTCGTCGGGCGGCAGCTCCCTGCCACGGTATGCCCCGAGGGTCAAGGGCAGCTTCTCCAGACCGATCGCGGCCGACGCCGAGGGCAGGCGGCTATTGCGGAGCGAGAAGCCCGCCGCCGCGCCCAGCGCCAGCACCGCGAAGGGCACTAGATATCGTCGCGCAGGTGGCGACACCCGACCAGCCTCCCGATGCCGTAAATGGCCCCGAGTCCCACCATGAACACCACAGTGCCCGAGAAGCCGTGGAAGAACCCCTCAGCGGCACGTTCGCCCATGCTCCGCGCCAGCAGGAGGATGAGAGTTACGCGAACGCTGTTGGCTAGCAGCGCGACGGGGACCGAGCCTGCGACCACAACCGCCCGCTGCCAGGCCTTGCCTTCGAGCAGATACGCATAGAGGGTCGCCAGGGCTGTCATCGTGATGAGAGACTTGAGACCGCTGCAAGCGATCGCGACCTCGAAGGAGTACTCCGGAACGCTGATGTTGATGCCTTCGCGCCAGACGGGGATGCCGATGATCTGGGCAAAGGCTGCGGCCATCTTCGCTGCGGTGAGCTGCAGGGGGCCGCTGAAGGCGTCGATCAACAGGGGATCGATCGGCACCATGAAGCTCAGATAGCAGACAGGGAAGACACAGGCCAAGAGAACGTTGCGGCCCCACAGCCAGCCGACCAGCCCGAGGAGCACGGGTACCATCGCAAACGCGGAGACGAAGTTCACGTCGAGCTGCGTGCCGACCAGACTGACGAAAACCCCCCCGACAACCAGTCCAAGCCCCAGGCCATCTGGTGCTGCTTGCGCCGAGGCCAGGTATTCACGACGTCGGTAGATGAGGTAGGCGGCGACCAGAGGTATCAGGAAGCCGTGACCGTAGTAATCGCTCTTCATCCACCGACCCCACATCCACACGAGGTGTGGGCCGAAGTTGGCGACGAAGGCTGCGGCCAATGCGACGAGCCCAAGCACGTGAGTCGGGGGAATGCGGATCGCCAGTACGCGTGTGGTAGGGGCATCCCGCGCATCGTCCGCGGAGGGGCGCTCAAGAGCGGGGTCGTCTGCCATGAAGTGTTCTCCCTATGACACCCGCGTCCCTGTTATAAAGAGCTGGGGCTATCGCTCCTTCGAGCGTTCCCGCGATCGGCGCGTGCGTCGGCTTCTGAGATTCGCGCAGTATCTGCCGACGCCAAGCAGGCACCCGACCAGGAAGACGGCAGCAGGCACAGCCGCCCGTGAAACAACAGGCGACACTCCCGACCAGACGGTCGAAGCCGTGGAGGCGACCGCTTCCGCGATGCTCTGGGCACCACCCGCGAGCAGGAAGTACAGCACGCCGGCCAAGGCAACGGCACCCAAGCCGCCGATGAAAGCGTTCAGAAGAAGCTCTCGCGTGTTAATGCGCTTCCGAGAGCTGCGAGACCGCCTGCGGATATGGCTCCAGTCCGCACCGCAGGTGGGGCAGATGGCAAGGCCCCGACTGATCTTCGTACCACAGAAGCACTGCCGTGTCTGCCGCCGCCCGCAAGCGGCGCAAACGTCGGGCGCCTCCGGTGCCAGAAGCGTGCCGCACTTGTAGCAGGTCGGGGCGAGTTCCGTGGTGGCTTTGTCGGGGGCAGGGATAGCTTCGGCCATGAAGTTGTACCGTATGATAGCCCGGCGACCAAACGAGCTGCCGGGTCTCCGATGATGAACACTCGACCGACAGGGCCGGGCTCAATCGGTTGCTGTCCCGCCCTCTTCGGCCAAGAGCATCGCCGACCTCCCAATGAAGCACGAGGGGCGCGGCATGGTGCGGAACGGCTGGATTCTACCATTCCCCAGACTGAGCGTCAAGCGGACTGGTCAGGGAGGTGAAGCCCACAAGGTTGGCGAACCTCCCCTCGGTGCGAGACGGCAGCCGCATTCAATCTTGCGCCCTGTGTCACCGCGAGGTGACGCAGATCCGGTACCTTTCTCAGTGCGGCCCAATCTCGGCGAAGAAGGGAGGGACCTCCCACAGCCGGGTCCGTGCGAGGGAGGGACCGAAAGCGGATGGTCTGCACCGGAGGAGTGCACATCAAAGGCAACCAGGATGCTTTGTCGCGCCTCCTCGGGTGAGGTACTGACGGTTCTGCGGACCGTCCGTAGTCTTAGTGTTGCTATGACTACTCTGAGTGCTACGGTCTAGCTAATGGGAGGAGCCAAACATGCGTAGAATCGTAGTGGCCGCCTGCGTAATCGGGCTGGTGGCATACTGCCTACCGGTACTGGCTGCCAGCAATGCGGCGGAGACGGTTCCGTTCGAGCACTGGGCCTACGATGCCGTCCAGAAGCTGGTAGACGAAGGGATCATCATTGGTTACCCGAAGACCCACGAGTTCAAGGGTGACCGGGCCATGACGCGCTACGAGTTCGCGATGGCGATCTCGCGTCTGATGGAGTGGCCTGGCATCGTTGGGC
>CBFDAZ010000207.1:0-8169 GCA_965602825.1 uncultured bacterium | reverse complement strand
CCCTCCACAAGCACTCCCCCGGCTACCGCCTCATCCTCAACAACATCCTCTTCCCCGCAGCAAGACCAAGGGAGAGGAAGACGTGAAGGGGCGGGAGGACGGCGGGAACACGGGACGGCAGGAACACAGAACACCAGGAACACAGAACACGAGGAATACAGGACACAGAGTAACGGCTACGACACCACGACCGCCCCCCCATGCCCGTGCCCTATTCCGTGTTCCGCCGTGCCGTGTCCGGCCACATCGTCTTCCTTGTGTTCCCCGTGTTCCGCCGCATCCTGTTCCGCCGTTAGACCACCACGCTCCCCACATCGACCGTCCACTGGCTCTGGTGCCAGGAGTCGCGCTCGACCTGACGGATCCCGAAGGAGAAGTCCATCTCATCCCCGTAGCGGACGAGCTTGACCAGTACCTTGTTCTTGCCTGCGCGTAGGTGGACCGTCTGGCAGTTGTCGAAGGGCATGTAGGGATGGACGGCGGGGTCGCTCATCTCCGGCTTGTCGTTCAGCCAGAGCTTGAAACCACCGCTGTTGCCCACGATGAACCACACGTCTCGTTCGTCCGGGCAGTGGACGTACTGGAGGAGATAGACCACCATCGGTCCCCGGGCCTGGAAGGCGCGATCGAGGGGGACCCGGTCCTCGGGGCTGTTGATGGTGACCTGCTGGTGGTAGGGGATCCCTTCGCCTACCAGGGGCAGGTTCTCGTCGATCCGGTCTTCGGGGAGATGCTCCTTCTCGAAGTCGACCTTGTTGGTGAAGCCGCCCGATCCCTCCCAGAACGGCCCGAAGGCCCGCCAGATCCAGCTCCCGCTGAGACCGAACTCCTCCGTCGCGAGGACCTGGTCGTGCGCGGCGAGGGTGGCTTTGAACAGGTTCGTGAGCGGCAACACCTCGATGTCTTCGGCGCACTCGACATCGAAGGAGAACGCCTGGGTCTCGCCGGACTCGACCACGACATCCTGTTCCGGGGGATGGAGGCGGACGTAGTCCGGACCGTCGATGTGAAGGCGCCCTACCTCAACCGCCTCCCCGTCGTTCTCGATCACGAGCGACAGGTGAGTGGTCTCGCCATATCGCAGGGCGGGCATGTCGTGGTAGTCGATCCGCATGTGAAGCGGCGGTGGCGGTGAGGTGATCTTCGGCGCGGCGAGCCGGGGCGCGCCGGCGATCTCGACACCCGTCTCGCGCGCCCTGGCGATGTAGGCGCCCATGGCGCAGGTGTCGGCAGCGAGGTCGGACATCTTCGACGTGGGCCGCTGGTAATCGACGCCCATCGTGTACGTGTCGTGCAATGGGTCTTTCCACGCGCCCGGGATGGCCTCGGCCCCCATCATGATCCCGATGATCGCCCCCGCCGTCGCACAGGTGCAGTCGGTATCGTAGCCGCAGTTGGCGGCAGTGAGGACGGCCTTCTCGAAGTCGCCCTTCGACTCCAGCAGCGCGAGCAGCGTGAAGCCGATGTTCTGCACCGCGGAGGTCATGTCGGGGCTGCCGTAGCGGCTGAGGATCTTCGTCCGGACGGTACGCCAGTCGTCGCCGGCGCCGTGCCAGGCCATCGTGTCACGGAGACAGGCATAGAGGCGCGAATCATCGGGCACGAACTTGAGTCCGGCCTCGATGATCTTCGCCAGATCGCTCTCAAAGAACGCCGCCGCCTCCGTCGCGGCGAAGAACTGCTCGGCCCAGAGGGAGTTGGTGGAGTGGTCGAGGCTGGCGTCCTTCTCCGCGTACTCGCACGCCAACTCCGGGCAGCCGGGCGCCACGAAGGCCCATATTTCGGAGCGGATCGGGCAGCCCATGCACTCCTTGAAGTAGCTGTTGTTGAACCAACCGGAGACCGGCGGGTAGATCCGGCGGCGGAAGTTCTTCACCCCATACCCGTACTCGCAGAACGGGTACCAGATGTGGTCGAGCCATTCGTGGGCGAGGTCTCGTGCGCTCAGCCAGGGGCCATACTCCTCCAGCGCGTGAAGCCAGACGACCTGGAAGTCGCTGTCGTCGTTCACCGCCGAGACCTCGGGCATCTCCTGGTAATAGGTGAGGGAGAGCGTGTCCTTGACGCCTTCGACGGGCCCGCCGATCGTCCCGCCGATGAACTTGCCGATCCACCCACCGAGGACTTTGTCGTAGTAGGTTGCGTAGTCGATCGTGAGTGCCATGGGAGGCCTCCTGCTCTCGGCTCCTGCTACCCCGACCTTCATCGCCGGCTCGTCCGGGTCCTCTCTGGAATATCCTCAGTGAGAAAGGACCCGCCATCCTCTCCGAGCGTTATTCAAGGTACAGTCGTCGGTCAGTGGTTTGTCGTGGTGCACCGGGTTCGTCGCAGCAGGAATGGGAGGGTGAGGAAGATGAGGTCATGGGCCAAGCTGCCTGTTGTGGCTGTCGTTGCTATCGGAGTCGTGATCGTTGCTGGTGGCCGTTGGAGTCATCCCAGGAGTATCCCCGCCCAGGCCGCCCTGGTTCCACCCGTCTCAGCAGCATCTCTGGCCGGTCGGGCATCCTCTGTCGAGCTCTTCACCTACACCCGTCGGGTGGCGGATGTCGAGCCCTTGGGTGAGAGCGTGTGGGTGGCGACATCGGGCGGCCTCGTTGAGCTGGAGCGGGAGACCGGCGACTTCGTGAGGCTCTACAGCACCCTCGACGGTTTCCCCCCTTCTCCGGCATCAGACCTGCTCGGCGTCGATGGCCGGCTGTGGATGGCAGGCAAGGCCGGGTTGGTCTCCTTTGAGCCCGCTGGCACGCAGTTCAGCATCGTCGATCCACACGCGGTCACCCGTCTGGAGCACCAGCCCCAACACGATGCGCTCTGGGCCTTCGGCCGTGGGCGCGTGACCCGCGTGGACCTGGAGACCCAGCAGGCTCACAGCCGGCCCTTCCGTGATTGCCCTGCGATTCGGCTCAGTGGGGACGAGCTGTGGACGGTCCATACGGGGGACCTGCCCTGGGTCGCGGTCCGCTGCGTGAGCTTTCTCGGCGACGGCGAGACGCGCCAGTCGCGCCTGCCCGTACCCAACAAGCCGCCGTCGGGGGCCTTCCTGTGCCCGGCCGGCGACCGCCTTTGGGCCATGGTCGAGGGCACGCAGACGGTGCACCGCGCCCTGTTCGCCGTGGATCGCGCCACTGGCGAGGTCAGCTCGTACAACGCCGAGGCCGGCCTCCCGGGCGACTACCCACGGATACTGGAAGCCCACGGCGACGACCTCTGGGCCGCCTGCTCGGCCGAGTATTACGGCCAGGGCTGGCAGCGGTACTTCGGCGGCGGCCTGGCGCGGTTCAATGCGGAAACTCAGGCGTGGCAGCGGCACCTGAGCATCAGCGGCAGCCGACGGGACGAGCCCACCGCCATGAAGACCATCGATGGCGACCTGTGGGTTGCCACGCAGGGCTATGATGACACGCGGGAGATGGTCGTTGGCTTCGGGATGGGTCGATACACCCACAAGGCTCCCGTCGTCAAGCACCTTGCGCTCTGTCGATGGCAGCCGCGGTCTGAGACCTGGGAAGTGCATCGCTTCCCGGCCGAGCACGATTACGCAGCCATCGTCGACTTCCACCCCACACCCACGGACTTCTGGCTCCTGATCGACCGCACCAACCTGGAGCGAGACGGAGCGCTGTGGTTCGTGCCGCCGGAGAAGGGCGGCGTCTGGCTGGCAAGCTGCCCCCGCGCCGGTGGCGATCTGCAGTGGCACTTCCAGGTCGCGGAGCGCCGGCCGAGCCGGACCTGGCCGCGCCTCGTCAAGGGCGTCTACGTCATCGATGACACGATCTGGGTCTGTCATGAGAGGCTCAGCAAGCGCTTCGATCCGGCGACGCGCACATGGCAGGACGTCGAGTGGCCGGTCCCGCTGCCTGTGACAGGGGTCCAGGCTGCTACTGCGCTGCGTGGCGAGGTCTGGCTGGGCACGGAGCGCGGCGACGTGCTGCGGCTCGACGGCACGGGGCGTCAGTTCGCCCTGCAGGCACGGGTCCAGACGTTCGAGCCCCACCAGGCGCCCGACAGGGAGCTCGTGGCGCCGGTGAACTGCCTGACTGTCCCGCGCCGTGGCACGCTGTGGGTCGCCTGCGGGAGCAGCCACATGTCACCGGCGACCCGGCCTCTGCGAGGCGCCTCTGCTCCCCCGATCTGGAGTGCCCCAAGTAGCCTCGTCCGGCTGGCCGACGGGGCGGTCACGGTTCCCCACGCCGCGCCCTGGTCCTGGGCTGTGCGGCTGCCGGGGGACCGGGCTGATGCACGACTCGTGGCTCCTGATGAAACCAGGGAGCTGACCCGCGGCGGCATTGGGTTTAACGCCTTCGGCTGGTGGCGCGGGATGTGCCCGGGGGAGCCGGGCCTCGCGTGCGTATTGCCCGAGAAGGACCGGGCGTGGATCGGCACGCTGGGGGATGGGCTCTACTGCCTGGAGGACGACAAGTGGGAGCGCCTGGGCCCCCTGGTGCAACAGAAGCCGCTCAAGCGGAACGAAAACCCCTACCCCGAGTGTCGCCCCGATGATCTCGTCCTCGCACTTGCTCGAGCCGGCGACGCGCTCTACGTGGCCACTTACGGCGGCCTGTACCGCTACGAACCACGCACCGGCATGTGGCGCAGTATTGGCCCGCCGCAGTTCGTGCCAAGCCTGATGGACAAAACACCGCGCTTCGACGAGTATGGGAGCGCGTGGGGCCGAGCCGGAAGCTCGTTTCTCGTGGAGCTTCGCGGCGAACTCTGGCTGCCGGGGCGGATCGCGCAACGCAACTCCGGCGCGGGCCTGTATCGACTCCCGCGTGGCGCTGACGAGGTTGAGCCCGTCCCGGTCGATGCGCTGCCGACCTGCGCGACCGCCCACCGCGGCTATCTGTGGATCGGTACAGAGAAGGGCCTGCTTCGCATTCACCCTCGCACTCTCGAGCAACTCTGGTTGACGGAGGAGGGCGGGCTGCACGGCTTGCCTGTGACTGCGTTGGCGGCGGATCGCGAAACACTGTGGGTGGCATCCTCAGAGGCGGTCATGCGGATCACAGCCGAGGAGTTCGACCAGCGCGCCTCTGTGGCTGCACATGACTGATAGCGCCGTGACTCGGGCAGCGCGCGGAGCGTTCGGTTGAGTAGACTGCATTGCGCATCGCCGCGTGCTCGACGCGATGCTGGGCACTTCGAGAAGGGGACGTGGACCATGAGGACATGGTTGGGGTATCCCACTGCGGCACTGCCGTTGGCCATTCTGTTGGGGCTCTTCATCGGCCAAAGCGCTTCGGAGCGCATTCCGCCGCAACGCATTCTTCCCGCCTTGCACGCCGTCCACGCCGCGACCGCCGAAGCCCCCGGCGACTTCGAGGAGTTCACATACACCCGCTGGGTGAGTTGCGTCGAGGCGCTCGGCGACCGCGTGTGGGTCGGCACGTACGGCGGGCTGGTCGAGCTGGAGCGCGGCACTCAGCGGTTCGTTCGTCTCTACACGGTGGCCGACGGCTTGCCCGATCTCGTGTGCCGCGACATGCGAGCCGTTGGTGACGCCCTGTGGATCGCCGGCCCGGCGGGACTGGTGCGCTTCGAGCCGGGCGCCGAGCGCTTTGAGGTCGTCCATCCGACCCCCGTTGGCCGGTTCGTCCATCAGCCCGAACGCCATGTTCTGTGGGCACTTGACTACAATCAGGGAGCAGTTCGCGTTGACCTGGCAACCGGCGATGTGCAGTGCTGGCCGGATACCGAGACGGACGACTGCCGGATCGTGGATGACGAGTTCTGGACGGTGGGCGACCGCGAGGAGGGGGAATGCCGCAATGTCCGCTGGCTCGAGCCTTTGACCGGCCAGACCCGGTCCGTGGACATATCGGGGCTTTCCCCGCGGGACACTGAGGGGCGGCTCTGGCCTGCGGGCAGGTCGGTGTGGGTGACGTTCGGCTCTTACTACTCCAAGGGCCCCGGCATCGGGCGAATCGACAGGGAGTCGGGCCGGCTCCGCGTTTACCGCGAAGACGACGGCCTCCCGGGCAGCTTCGTGCCTTACATGGCGAGTCAGGGAGAAGATCTCTGGGCTGCCTCCTTTGCCGAGGAAGTAGGGCAGCGCCACCTGGAAGGCTGCCTGGCGCGCTTCAAGTCCGGAACGGGGGAATGGGAGAGGCACCCGACGCTCAGCGGCGCCCGCTTCGATGCCCCGACGGCTATCAAGGAGTGCGATGGCGACCTGTGGGTCGCGACCCAGGGCTATGACGAGACACGGGAGATGATCGTTGGCTGGGGGATGGTGCCCTTCAAGCACGAAGCGCCCGTGGTCAAGCACCTTGCCCTGTCGCGCTGGCTGCCGGAAACGCGAACCTGGGAGGTGCACCGGTTCCCGGACGAGCACAACTACAGCGAGGTCACCGACTTCTGGATGACCGCCGATGACATCTGGATGGCGATCAGCCGCACAGATACCGGCAAGTCCAGCCACAGTGACGACGAGCCTCAGGGCACCTGGCTGGCAAGCTGCCCGCGGGCCGGCGGCGATCTCGCGTGGCACTTCCCCCTGACACAGATCAGCGTAGGCGATGACTACCCGAACCAGATCGAGAACGTGTACGTTGCGGATGACACGATCTGGGCCTACCAGCGTGCTGAGCTCCGATACTTCGACCGGCAGGCCGCCTCCATGCGCAAGGCTGAGTGGCCGTGCCGGCTTCCCGTGTACGACGTGCAGGCGATCGCGGCCACAGGGGACGAGGTCTGGCTGGGGACCAATGACGGCGAACTGCTGAGTCTGGATCGCCCCAAGGCAGTGTTTGAGGTTCAGGGACGGGCGACCGTCTCCGGCACAAAGCGGGTCTCCTCGCCGGGGATGGAGAGCGGCCCGGCCGGCCGCGAGAAGGCCAAAGCGGAAGCGCCGACATCGACGTCGCGTTGGGGTCCCGCCGTCCGGGCATCGATCAGCGGCCTGGTCTTCGGCCCCGACAGCAGCCTGTGGGTCACCTGCACCACACGCTGCGCATCGCTGTACTTCGACTCCAGACCCGACGCATTCGTGCCGCCGTCGTTGGCGCCCTCCGGATTGCTGCAGCGATCGGGCGACTCGTGGGCGGTGCCAAGTCTGGGTCCCTGGTCGCGCCAACACCGTGGTGAGAACGGCGAGAACCGGTTCGTCCCTCCTCCCCTGCCCGGGAAGGGGAGCCTCTTCAGCCAGATCCCCATCATCGGCGCCCTGTTCGCTCGGGGCGAGGCGGGCGTGGCGTGCGTGCTCCCCGAGTCAGAGCGGCTGTGGGTCGGCACACTGAGTGACGGGCTCTATCTGCTGGAGGGCGAGCACTGGCAAAGGCTCGGCCCGTTGCCACCACAGGAGCTGCCGGCCACCGCGGTTGAGCCGGTGGCGGAGCAAGTACCAGAGCCGGAGGCCGAGCCGGCAGTCGCCGAGCAGCAGGCCGCGGTTGAATCTGGCTTTGCTCCGGGAATGATGGGGAGGGAGCCAGAGGGACCGCCCTGCCGGCCTGACGACCTGGTCGTGGCCCTCGCCCGGCTCGGCGAGTCGCTGTACGTCGCGACGGCAGAGCATCTCTACCGGTTCGACATCCCGGCAGGCGAATGGCACACCATCGGCCCGGCCGACTTCGCCCCGTTGATCCTGAAGGGCCCACATCCGGAGCGCTGGAGCCTGAACAAGGTCCGGGGCGGCCGCGACAGCTTCCTGATTGAGCTTGACGGCGATCTGTGGATGCCCGGCAGGATCGGCGCCGAACGCGCCGGCTTGTACCGTCTCCGTGCGGAAGCGAACGAGGCCGAGCGCGTGTTTGATGATCGGCCGCTTGCCGCTGCCGCACACGGAGGGTGGCTGTGGGTCTGCACGGAAGAGGGCCTCGTGCGACTTGACCCGGCAACCGGGGAGCAGTGGCTGCTCTCTGTGGCAAGCCGCAGCAGGCCGCATGTCGCTGCCATCGCAGCACATGGTGATGTGCTGTGGGTCTCGTCGACGCGGGCGGTCACTCGGCTTACGGTTGATGAGTTCGAGAGGCGGGCAGAGGCGGTCGGTGGTTCGCCTCGCTAGGCAGGAATCCGCGATCCCGGATCTTGGGCTGATCTCTTGGGGACGTGAGCAAGTTTGTGTTGAGCAAGGGGTCGGAGGCAGCGGCTGCACGTCGGCCCCGCCAAGCCGAAGGTGTTGTCTGGTGGTGCTGAGGGGTAGGAGCGGTTTCAACCGCGACCGTCGTCTGC
>CBFDAZ010000206.1:0-8169 GCA_965602825.1 uncultured bacterium | reverse complement strand
TCGTGGATGCGTCTGGAGCGCACCACTGGCCCTGTCCAGTACACAAGGACATCCTCGGGGACGCTCCGACAGAAGGTCACAAGGTCAGGCTTGGCCGGGCCGTGATACCAGCCGATCATTGGGCACACGATGACACCCACGTCCGGGTGGCCGGCCCGCACTCCCTGGTACGTCTCATTCACCAGGTAGGCCGAGAAGTCGCCGGTGTCGGCGAAGCGAGTCTTCTCGGCCTCCGACAGGTACTCCCACTTGGCCCAGTCGTTGAAGTCGATCTGAATCCACCGGCAGCCGGACCGGATGCCCCAGCGCAGTTGATCGACGTAGGCCTGGACATCTTCCGGCTTCGTCACATCGATCCGGGGCTGGAGGAACGGGCAAAGGAAGATGGCGGGCTCGAGGACGCCCGTCTCACGAGCAATCCCGCCAACGGTCTCGATGTTGCTGTGGTATCTCTCCGACGGCTCGCGCCAGGTACCGTCCCGCTCCGAATGGTACTGCAAGCCGAACACGTTGGCCTTGTATCGGGGCAGCAGTCGAGCGATGCGCTCCACCGTCTCGGGGGCGCCGTGGCTCGCGCTGACCTTCACCAGGCGGATGCGGTAGGTCGGCCAATCCACGATGCCCACGCGCGGGACCGAAACGTCGGAGCCCGCCACTTCCAGGAGCTGGGCGAGCGTCTGCAGCCCGTAGTAACAGCCGCGTTCGTCGTGACCGATGCAGATGATGACATCTCGCCCCCGGGCTTTGGTGCAGCGCAGCACGTAGCCATCAGGTACACACGCCTCTTCGGGGAGCGACGTCGCTTGCGGCACAAGCTCCCCAAGGGCTGGTAGATCGGCCTGGGTCGCCACGCAGATCGCCAGTGTTCCGTCCGCCGGCAGACTCGCGTCGGTAACGACGGGCAGGGGCGTTGCTCCCAGCGCGACCAGCCTCTCATTGGCCTGATCAACGCCGGTCAGAATCGGGCGGGCATCGGGCCTCAGGTTGACGAAGCACGCACGTGCCCGGTCGCCGCCTGAGATCGGGAGGCGGCCTTTCAGCCACGTCACGCGCTTGGGTGTCGGCAGGAGGATCGGCCGGCCGTGGTTGGCCAGGACGGCGCTGCAGGCGATGATGGCGGCTACGAGGACGAAGGCAAGTCGTGCCATGGGCGCGCTGGCTCCTCTCACGGACGAGCCGGAAGGTTGAGCGGCGCAGCCGGAATCGGCGTTGGCCCCCGGCCGAGAGGCAAGGCACAGCCACCCCGTCGGGGCTGAAGCCCCTCGTACACGGCCCACCGCCTTACGCCTGGTTGCCGCTCACGGGTTCAGCCGCCAGATGGTGAAGTTGAGTACCGCGGCGAAGCTGACCCAGGCGATGTAGGGCAGCAGCAATGCCCCGGCCACCGGCGTGACGCGCCAGAAGACGACGATGGTCGCCACGATCGCGGCCCACAACACCACGATCTCGGCGAAGGCAGCACCGGGGTTCTGCAACCCGAAGAACAGGCCCGACCACGCAGCGTTCAGGACGAGTTGGATGGCGAATACGCCCACCGGGAGCGCCAGGAGGCCGACTCGTCTCCACACCAGCCACAACGAGATGCCCATCAGCAGGTACAGCACGCTCCACACCGGTCCGAATACCCAGCTCGGCGGATTCCACGTGGGCTTGTCCAGGGCCCTGTACCACGTGCCGACGGACTTCGCCGTCCATGTCGAGCCAAGGCCGGCCGCCGCAAAGCAGACCAGTATCGACAAAACCAGCCCCGCCACCTGCCGCGCTGCGCTCATGTTGACTCCCTCCCCCGACTACTGCACTCAACACCCGTCAACGGTCATTCGGTTGCCTGGTCGCCTTGTCCTGCATGAGGTTGCGCGGGCTTCCCGGTGGACGGGCGGCGGCGTTGGCGCACAAGACCGCCGAGCGCCTCGACGAGCAGGAAGGCAACGGTCAGCCCAAGGCAGGCGTACGGGATCAGGTACCCACCACGGTCGTACAGCGTCAGGGCCGCGTTTGGCCCGATCTCCCCCACAACCGCCCCCTCCTCCCCGATGGGCAGCGCTTGCCGCACATTGCCCAGAGGGTCGATGATCTGGGAGATGCCCGAGCTGGTGGCCCGGACGAGCCACCGTCGGTGCTCGACCGACCTCGCGGGCGCCATCGCCGAGTGCTGCAGGTGCTGCGCCCTTCCCCACCACATTGCGTCGTAGTTGGGCACAACGAGGAATTCCGCGCCGTTCCGGGCCAGTTCCCGGGACACCGGCGCGAAGCCCAAGTCGTAGCAGATCGCGATGCCCATTCGGCCCAAGGGGGTTGGGAAGACCGGGAAGGACCTCCCCGCCAGTCCGTCATTGAAGAACTGGATGGGGTGGTGTTTGTGGTAGGAGCCGACGACGTCCCCATCGGGTGATAGCACGAGAGCGGCGTTGTGAAAGGCGTCCCCTGGCCCTCCTCCCACACGTTCCTTGCACCCAACAACCAGATACGCACGCGCTTCCCGGGCGGCCTGGGAGAGTCTGGTCAGCACCCCAAGGTCATCGAGAGGGTAATCCATCAGTGAGTATTCCGGCCAGACGACCAGATCCACGCCGTGCGAGGCCGCTTCCGCCGTCAGCTCCAGGTTCGTCTCCAGGTCGCTCGCCTCGGTCTGCACGGCCGCGGCCCTGAACGCTGCGCCTGGGATCGGCGTGCCTCTTACCTTGACACCGGCAATCAAGGCTGCGCCGATGATGACAAGTGCCGCCGACAGCAGACCCCGTCTGAGACCGTGCCTGACCACAGCGTAGGCGAGTGCCGCGTTGCACAGGACGATCAGGAAGGTCAACCCGTAGACCCCGACCGTGCTCGCCAACTGCAGTATCAGGGGAGATCGGACCTGCGAGAACCCGATCTCCACCCACGGGAACCTGAAGTACCACAGCTCGCAGCGGAACAGATCGACCCCGAGCCACACGACCGGCGCGGACAGAAGCGCCCACTCAGGGCCGAACCGGCGCTGGAGCAGCGAGAAGCAAAGCCCGAAGGCCCACGTTGTGGCAGCGAGTATGGCGATCAGGCCGACGGCTGGAGCGCCGAAGATGAAGAACAGCCAGTGAACGCTGAGGCCGTAGAAGGCCATGCCAAACAGGAAGGCCTGCCCACGGATGAGAGCGGGCGAAGCACCGCAGAGGCCCACAAGGAGAGGAACCAGAGCCACCCACGCCAGGGGAGCAGCGTTGAACGGCTCAAAGGACAGGGCGAGCAGCGCCGCCGAGAGCGCCGTTAGGCCGATCCGTTGGAGTCTGCCGAGTCGATAGCGGCCCATCACGGCCCCCCGGCCGCAGTGTCTCCGACGCGTCACCTCCTGAGACGCCCGAGGGGCGCTGCCGCCTCGGAACGGCTCGTAGTCGGCGCGCTACTCTCCACCCACCTCCTCGCCCCGTCGGACCTCCACCCGCCTCACGTGCAGATCATCATCCTGCGCCCACAGGCGCAAGTCGGCTCCCTGGTGCTGGCGGTTGGCGAGCCGCGCATCCGGCAGGACGAAGGTGTAGGTCTTCCACTCTCCCGTGTCCGTTCGCCGGACGGCCGGAGCATCCTTGAAGGCGCCGTTGATCGGCGCGCTCTCATCGGTGGAATCGTACGCCAGGCCGAAGGGCGCGGTGCCGCGGTCGAGGTACTCGACGTCGATCTCGACCGGCCCATCAGGTTCCCGCAGGAACGCATCGGCAATGGCGAGGTAGATGAACGTGTGTTCGCCGCCCTGCGCCAGGTCGGTTCGGCGGCAATCGCCCTCCGGCACGCCCTTGATGAACACCAGGCTCAGTCCCTGGCCCGTCGGCCGCGGGCCGAGAAGCAGGAACGCGCCCTCTGGCCGTTCCGGCGCGGGCACGGGCTCAAGGCGCTCCGGGGCCGGCGCATCCCGCACGAAGAGGTACGGCTCCACGAGGCTGTTCGGGCTCATGCTCGCCACGGCCAGCAGATTCCAGCCGCCGAACACCAAGAACGAGGTCAACGAGCATTCCCCTGAGGCCCCGATCCGGCCGGTCGGCCAACCGTTGACGTAGACGATATTCAGCGTGCCCCCAAGTCCCCACGGCGCGCCCATGCGATTGAGACGCAGCCACACGTCCGCCCCCTGCCATTCGGGAGGCACGTACACCAGTCGCCGGTAGATCGCCCACGAGTGGTCCTTGCGGACCTGCTCCTCGAAGCGGATCGGGGTGGCGTGGGATTCCCACTCGCCATCCCACACTTCGGGCGTCACCGCCTCGGTGTCCAGGTTGCCCTGCCGTTCTGCGCCGCCCACCTTCGTCTGGCTCCGGCGCATGAACCCGACCTTCCATTCGCCATTCAGGTCCATGAGCCGCGTGCGAGGCCATACCTGTTCGTCGAACGGCCGGTAGGAGTCGTTTCCGATGACGCGGATGGAGACCGGCTGGCTGGGCACGCCGGTGCAGTCGAAGTCGAAGGTGGCTATCAGGACGTTGTCCGGCTTGTCGCCCTTGCCCTCGATCCAGCGGGCCAGCGGGCTGTCCGGATCGCCCAGATCGGGCGCCGCTGCCAGGCGCTCTGAGACCTCTCCTGCGACCTGCTCGCCGCTCACCTGAACGACCGTCTCGACCGGGACCGCGATGTTGTTGACGCAGGTCACGGTGAGGCGCGCTGGCTTGCCGGGCTCGATGCAGTGCAGCCCGAGCGGCCCTTCCTCGCCAAGGGTGTCGAACGAGTACAGGACCGTGACCTGCTCCATGACCCGCAGCGTGCCTGCCGTCGTGCGCTTGAGGTCGCCGCAGCGGAGCACCGCCTTGACCGGGTAGTTGCGGCCGAAGATGCCCGGCGGAACCTGGATCGGGACGGTTGTGTCGAACTCGCGCTGGGCGGGCACTGGCACTGGCTCGACCGCCGGCCAGCCGGCGGGAAGGGAGAAGGCGATCTGTCCCTCGCGGGGCTCAGGCTGCCGCACCCGTAACTTGGTCTCTACGCGCTCCCCAGGCACGGCCACAGACTGCAGGCTCAGGTCGAGCGTCGGCCCGGTCAGAACCTCCAGCGCAAAGGTGGTGGGGTCGGGGATATCGACGGAGACCATCCCGTCAACGACCTTGGCTTCGGTCTCGATGGGACCTGCCACCCCCCACAATCTGACCTCCGGGTCAGTCAGCCCAGTCGGCACTCGCAGCCGGACCGGGCGCGGCTTCATTCGGTCATCGCCGACGAACTGCTCGCCGAAGTAGCGGGTGTGGCTCAGGTAATTCCACTGGCCCAGCGTGACCTCGATACCTTCCCCAACGTGAGTCACCGCAATCAGCGGGCCCGGGAACGAGCAGCGGCGCCATTCGCCATCGATCTCTGCTTCGGCGATTTCGTCAGCCCGGTAGCCCTCAATGACAGCTTCGGTCGCGCCGACGCGACAGCCGTAGTACTTGAGCCACAGGTCATCGTAGAACCGGTAGCGGTGCAGGAGCTCCCCGGGAGGGCTCTCGGCCTCGCGAACGCCCGGGTTGAAGCACCAGGACGGCCCGCCGCCGTGGAAGCCGTAACCCATCCCATAGCCGTAGGCCCAGAAGTCATCGTCGCTCATGCTGGGCATCTCCAGGATCGCGTGACGCGGGAGTGTGTAGCGGAACAGAATGGGCATGAGCTGCGCATCGGTGGGCGGGCCATGGGCGGCAACGAGCCTGCCAGTCTCGAAGAAATGGGCGGTTGAGGTGAGGAACTCCGGGAAGAAGAAGTCAGCGCAATGCTCGGCCCGGAGGAGAAACTCCGGGTTGTGCTTCCGACATTCGTCGCGGATCGACCGATAGAGGGCCTTGAAGTAGTGCGGGACCTCGTTCGGCCGCTGCGGGCTATCAGGGTGGTAGGACGGACCGGCCAGGCTGGCGCTGGTGGTCGCTGCCGTGTCGTAGTGGATCTCGTCGATGCCAAAGGCCCGCACCCACCGGACGGCCTCGCCCACCCGAGCGCGGACAAGGTCGGGGTCAAAGGGGGCAGGCATGAGGTCTCGGAAACCCTCGGCGAAGCTGCCGTCACGGCGCTGTGAAGTCCACCTGGCCACACATTCGGCGTAGTTGGGCCGGCCCATCAGCGGCGCGCGGTCGAAGGTGAAGAGCGCCGGCGATCCGCCAAGCCCCCTGATCCGCGCGAAGGACTGCTCCATCTCCAACGCCGACCCGCGGAAGCCGTCCCAGCCCTCCGGGACCGACGTGTTGAGCGATTTCATCAGGTACGAGGCGTGGATCGGCGCCTGCTGCTGGACCTCGAAGAGCTTCCCGATCTCGGCGTCGCTGCCATGGTGAGCGAGCCAACACTGAGCGGTCGGCATGTCCCAGACGCGTTGCGGGGGATCGAGCGGGCCGAAGGCTGCCTCGGCGAACCTCCGGTAGATGTCCGCCCCGGCCCGCCAGTCGCCGCTGTGGGAGGCGATCTCTACCCACGGCGTCGTCCAGCTGTCCCCCTGCTCAGCGATCCAGCAGCCCACGAAGTTGATGCCCATCAGACTCCGCGCATCCTCATCCCGGCCGACGAACAGCTCCTTGCAGTAGCCGTAATCGTCGAGACAGCCGACGTAGACGCCGCGCGATTGGTCGTGGAGGTCCAGCCACTGCATGTACATGAAGTCGGGGTATGCGTGCTGGAGCTTCTCACCCGGACCGAAGCCCTGCACCCGGAATCTTGCCCCCAGCGTGTGGGGCCAGGTGAACCAGTCATCCTCCGCGTCGCCCAGCGTGATCCCACGAAGGACAGGGAGGCGGATGGTGTCCACCAGCGCGCTACCCGTTCCGTTACTGACCTTCAACCGGAAGCGCGGTCCGGGGTCGTCCGGACCGAGTGAGACCTCGCCCTCGACTTTGATGCCGTTTGGCCGCGCCCAGGCCGCCTTGGCCTGACCGACGCCCCCGATGACGACGCCCGTGACGTCAACCGGCCCGGACGCAAAAACGTCCTCCTGACCGTGTTCCCACGTCTCCCACGGCTGAAGGCCGGTCCGGTCCTCCTCGACGACCTCGAACCACGGACCGCGGAGGGATGGTGGGCCTGGCTTGAGGGCCTCGATCTCCCCCGTATCCGCGTCGAGCTCGAGGCGGCAGTGGGAGTTCTGGAGCGCGATCACGTCGTCGCCTTGCTGGAGGCGCACGGCCTCGGCGTGCAGGGGAGGTAGCGCGACGGCAAGGCTCACTGCAGCGAGGGCGAGTAGGCTGAGACCGAACGGCACGGGCTTGGGCATCTTGAGCGATGACCTCCTCGACGAGCCGAGCGACGCGCCGCTTGGGGCCGGGCGGCGTCTCACCCGGTGGTATTGCCCTTTGTCCCGGAGATTACCTACCGAGGCAGTTGGCCATGCCGCGGTCGGGGCGCCCGGAAACGATGAAGATGGTACTAAAATAGGACAGTCCCCTTTTTCGATGCCGTTCGTGGGTCATGGCGCACCGCGCCCACTCCCCACAGGAGACGAGGGCCATCGAGTAGCGTCCCGGACCCCGCCAGGGCAATCTTCGGAGCAGCCGCTCATGCCGCGCTGCGGCACTCGGAAACGACAAAGATATGATGGCGTCGGGTTAGGAAACCCGACCCACGGACAACTGGAACGGCGCGGGTCGGCCGACCCGCGGGCACACGCGGATCTCGGATCTTCGGAGCAGGGGATCGCGGCGCTATCCGTACCGTCTCGACAAGGTCCCCCCCACCACGCGGAGAATTGGGGGGGTGCCGTTGGACCACATGCGGCAGCAACGTACCTGCCCGAATGCTCAGGGGGGCTCCTACACATGAGCACTGACGACCTATCTCGCCGGGACTTTTTGCGGGCGGCGGGGACATCGGCCCTGGCGGCTGCGGTCGCGCATGCATTGGAGCGCAATGAAGCGGTCGAAGCCCAGGAACCGGTACCCGACGACCAGAAGGTCCGCATTGGCGTCGTCGGCGGGGGCTTTGGCGCCTCGTTCCAGTGGCATCTGGAGCCCAACTGCATCGTCGAGGCGGTCAGCGACCTGCGCACCGACCGCCGCGAGCATCTGATGAAGGTCTATCAATGCGAGAAGTCCTACGAGTCGCTCGAGAAGCTCATCCTCGACGACGACATCGATGCCGTCGCGGTGTTCACCGGCGCTCCCGATCACGTGAAGCACTGCGTGGCCGTCATGAACACGGGCAAGCACTGCATCTGCGCGGTTCCGGCGGCCATGAGCCTTGAGGGGTGCGGAGAGCTGG
>CBFDAZ010000205.1:0-8183 GCA_965602825.1 uncultured bacterium | reverse complement strand
CGCTCTCCGGACAGGAAGTCCTCGCCCAGGTAGGCCGCGATGACCCGGGGGTCCTGCTGTACGGCGGACGGACTTCCGTCCGCGATCTTGTGCCCCCGGTCGATGACTACCACACGGTCGGAGACGTCCATCACCAGTCGCATGTCGTGCTCGATCAGCCCCACGGTCGCGCCCAACTGGTTGGGCAGCCGCTGGACGAAGTAGGCCAGTGAATCGGTCTCCTTCGTGTTGAGGCCGGCGGCCGGCTCGTCTAGCAGGACCACGCGGGGCTCGCCCGCCAGCGCCCGGGCGATCTCGAGGAGCCGCTGCTGCCCCGTAGTGAGACTGCCGGCCAGGGCATCGCGGCGGTCACCCAGACCGACCATCTCGAGGTATGTCTGACACTGATTCCGCAGCGCAACCTCCTCGCGTCGCGCTGCAGGCAGCTTCAGAACCCCGGCGAGCAGGCCGATCGTGCCCCGAGCGTGTCGCCCCACCAGCACGTTCTCCAGAACGGTCATCTGGGAGAACAACTGGATGTTCTGGAAGGTGCGAGCGACCCCCAGGCGAGCGATACGGTGGGTCCTCATCCCCGTGATGTCATGACCCTCGAACAGCACCTGACCATCGGTCGCGGGCAGAACGCCGGTGACCACGTTGAAGAGGGTGGTCTTGCCGGCACCATTCGGGCCGATGATGCCCAGTATCTCGCCGGGGCGGATGTCGATACTCACGTCGGCCAACGCCACCAGGCCCTCGAAAGCCTTGGTCACCCCTTGGGTCACGAGCACTGGTTCGGCCTTCGATTGTGCGGACGGGCCCGAGCCCGGCAAGGCGGTCACTTCCCGTTGTCGGCAGGACTTGCGCTTCGCGGCCTCAGGAGGCCCGGCAGTCGCAGACTCACCAGGCCCTTCTGCCAGAAGATGACGACGATCACCAGGATCGCCCCGAATAGCACCGTATCAAGGTCATCGACATAGGGGATTCTCTCCCCGGCCTTCTGCAGTATCTGGGAGAGAACCGTGAACAAGGCAGCCCCCGCGACCGGCCCCCAGACGCTCGTCGCGCCGCCCACGATCACCATGACCACCAGGTGAACTGAGAAGCGGAATCCGAAGGGGTCCGGGCTGACGAAGCCGAGGGAGTGGGCGTAGAGGCTCCCGGCCACCGAGGCCAGCGCCGCACTGACCACAAACACCTCCAGCTTGGCGCGGGACACATCAACACCACACGCTCTTGCCGCCTCCTCGCTCTCGTGGAGGGCCCGCAGCGCCCGGCCGGAGCGCGAGTGCACCAGGTTGTACGCCATGGCGACCATGGTCGCCAGCGCGGCGACAATCAGTACGTACGACTTCGCGTCCGTGTCGAAGTGGACGACCCAGAGGTGAAACGGAGGGATGCCGGTGATCCCATCGAAGCCGTTCGTAAGCCCCTCTGCCTGCTCGAGCACGATCTGCACAATGATGCCCAGGCCCAGGGTGAACATCGCCAGATAGTGCCCATGAAGCCTGAGGGCGGGAGTTCCCACGATGAGCGCGATGAGCCCGGTCATGGCTATCCCGGCCAGCATGGCCGGCAGCGGCGGCCACCCCAGCTTGGTGGTGAGGATAGCAGAGCTGTAAGCGCCGAGACCGTAAAAGGCGGCGTGCCCGAGAGATACCTGCCCTGCATAGCCCAGGAGCAGGCCGAGCCCGACGGCGATGATGGCGTGGACCCCGATCTGGGAGCCGATGCTGCTGAGGTAGGCGCTTCCCTTCAGCAGCGGAGCAGCCACCACCACGCCCAGCAGCGCGATTCCGAACCCACGGACGATCAGTGTTCGGTGTTTGGCGGTCATGCTTCGAGATAGCCATAGCGACGGATCAACGCGCCCGTCGACATGAGCCGCTCCAGGAGCTGCGGGGCTCTGTATCGATGTCCCCGGTCATGATTCTCGTCGGCCGAGCAGACCGCCCGGCCGCAACCACAGGACTGCCAGGGCCACAGCGAGGGTAATGGCCTTGCTGTAGCCCGATGATATGAAGCCCTTTGAGAGGCTTTCGACGATACCGAGCATCACGCCACCCAGAACTGCCCCGAGGCCATTGCCCAGGCCGCCCACCACTGCGGCCAGGAAACCCGTGAGCGTGTACTGGGTGCCCTGCGAGTACTTCATGAGCTCAACCGGCGTCACCGCCGCGCCGACGAGGGCTGCGAGGGCCGCGCTCATGGCGAAGGCGAGCCGGACCATGCCATCGCTGCTGATCCCCGACAGGCGGGCGGCCGATCGGTTGATCGCGCAGGCGCGCATGGCTTTGCCGGTGAGCGTGTACCTGAAGAACACCTGGACCGCGACCACGGCCAGGGCAGCCAACCCGGCGACCCACAGTCGTTGGGGGTCGATCCCTCCCTCGCCAATCCGGATGGCGGTGTCCCTGCTGAATGAGGCCAGCTTCACGGCGTCGGGCCCCCAAACCAGCTTGGCGCCTCCCTGAAGTACCAGAGAGGCGCCAATAGTTGCGATGATGAGCGTGATGACCGATCCGCCGCGGAGCGGGTAGATCGTCAGCCGCTCCATCACGAGCGCGATCAGAGTCACCGCTACCACGGCCAGCAGAACCGCGGTCCAGAGCGGAAGACCCAGCGCGGTGACCGCTACCGCACCCATACCGCCGAGCATCACAAACTCGCCCTGGGCGAAGTTTATGATGCCAGTGGCATTGAAGATGATCGTGAGTCCAAGCCCAACCAGACCGTAGACCATCCCGACTGAGATACCGGTGATCAGATACTGTAGTAGCTGGTCAGACAGGCTCATAGTCCGGGACGTCCATTGCGTCGTGCATTGCCCGTAGTCCCGACCACCGGTGTCTCGAGCCGACAGTTATTCGGCCAGTGTCCACTTGCCGTCTTCGATCTTGACCCAGACAAACGCATCGACCGTCAAGCCGTTGTGGTCATCGGCGGTGTAGTTGAAGATGCCGGCGGTTCCTACGAACTCCGTCGTCTCCTCGATCGCGTCGCGGAGCGCGGCCCGGTCCGCCTCGCCCGCCTTCTCCAGGGCGTTGCAGACGATGTGGAGAGCATCGTAGGCGTGCCCGGCGAAGGTGTTGGGCGGCCCGTCGTACTTCGCCTCGTAGTCCGCGGCAAAGCCGTCGAGCACATCTTTCTGCGGGTCATCAGCGCCGATCTGGTCGTACACGATCAGGCGCCCGGCCGGCAATTGCACGCCGTTAGCGGCATCCCCCGCCAGCTCGATGAACTGCGCGTTGGCCACGCCGTGGCTCTGCAGGATCGGCACGTCGATGCCAAGGGTGTTGGCGTTCTTGGTGGCAATGGCGGGCCCGGGATTGGTCCCCCAGATGATGATCGCACCGGGGTCCGTTCCCTTGATCTTGGTCAGTTGGGCCTCCATGTCGGTGTCTTCGCCGCCGAAGGTCTCGTTCGCCACGATCTCAACGCCCGCTTCCTTGGCAAAGGCCTCCAGGTTCGCCAGGCCATCCTCGCCGAAGGAGTTGCTGACCGAGAGGACCGCGACGCTCTCAATGCCTTCGTTCTCCACATACTCGAAGCACTTCTCCGCCGCCAGCGCGTTCGTCTGCGGCGTGGCGAAGACGTAACTGGCTACCGGATCGGTAATCCCCTTGCCCGCCGCACAGGAGATAAGCGGCACTTCGTCCTCCTGGCAGATGTCCTTCAGGGGCATGGTCGTCGGCGTGCGTGAGGGGCCGATGATCGCGACCACTTCCTCCGTCTCGATCAGGTCTTTGGCGTGGATGACCGCCTCGTCGGGGCCGCTCTTGTCGTCTTTGACGATGACCTCCAGCGGCCGGCCGAGCACGCCGCCACCATCATTGATCTGCTCCACGAGCAGCTCGACCGTCTTCTTCTCCGGATCACCCAACGGTGAGGCCGGGCCGGTGACGCTGAAGATCGCGCCGACCTTGATGGGGTCGCCCGTCGGGGCGGCGGGCCCTGTGTCCTCCATGACGGGCAGCGGAACCGCTTCGTCGTCCGTCGGCTTCGGCGGACATCCGCTCAGTCCCAGAGCAACAGCCACAGCGAGTACGAGGACAACGCTTCCCACAAACCTCCATGACGTACTGCCGAACGTTCTCATCTTCTGCCTCCCTTGTCCGCTTCGGTCTGGCTTCGTCCGCCTGTCGACGAGGCGGCTATGGGTCCGGCAGCCCGGGGTCGGTTGCCTTCCGGCGGCGCCTCGACCGGGCCTCAGAACGAGTACGCCTCTTCAGGGCTCACCAGCGGATATCCTGCTTTGCTCAGCGCTTCCCCCACCTGTTGGTGACGGGCGTTCTCCACGCGAAGCACCACCATGGCGTTGTCGCGGTTCCTGCCGACGAAGGCATAGAGGTACTCGATGTTGACGTCGAGCGGCTTGATCGCTTCGACAAGGTCAGCCAGTCCGCCCGGCCGATGCGGCACCTCGACCGCCAGCACCTCCGTCTCGCCGACCGAGAAGCCGGCCTCGCGGAGCACCTTCGCGGCCTTGTCCGGCTGGTCGCAGATGAACCGCAAGATGCCAAAATCCGAGGTGTCCGCGATCGACAGCGCCCCCAGGTTGATCCCGGCGTCCGCCAGGGCTCGGGTGACCTGCGCCAGCCGACCGGACTTGTTCTCCAGGAAGACCGAGACCTGCTGAACGTGGTTCATGACGATCCCTCCGGCTGGTGCCAACGCCCCATCGTGTTCCGTGCTTGCATCAGGTCAACTGGCGGTTGTCCACGACCCGCTGCGCCTTGCCTTCGCTGCGAGCGATGGACTTGGGCTCCATGAGCTGGATCTGCAGGCCGAGCCCCAGCATGGTCTGGATCTCGTCGCGAATGCGTCGGCCGAGGTTCTCCACCTCACCAACTCGATCGGCAACGAAGTCCGGGGCGAGCTCGACCTGAACCGTCATCTCGTCCAGCGTGCCCTCCCGGTCAACCTGGATCAGGTAGTGCGGCTCTACCTCTTTGAAGGCGAGCAGGGCTTCTTCGATCTGCGACGGGTAGACATTGACGCCACGGATGATGAGCATGTCGTCGGTGCGGCCGGTAACGAGGCTCATCCGCGCCGTGGTCCTGCCACACTCGCAGGGCTCACGATTGAGGCTGCAGATGTCGCGAGTGCGATACCGCAGCAGGGGCAGGCATTCCTTGGTGATGCACGTGAAAACCAGCTCCCCCGTCTCCCCGTCGGGGAGCACCTGGCCCGTTTGGGGATCTATGATCTCGGGGACGAAATGGTCCTCGTTGATGTGCGCGCCGGCCTGCGCTTCGCACTCGAAGGAGACGCCGGGGCCGATGACCTCGCTCAACCCGTAGATGTTGTAGGCCTTGATGGCCAGCCGCTGCTGGATCTCCTGGCGCATCGCCTCCGTCCATGGTTCGGCACCGAGGCATCCGGCGTAGAGCGGCAGATCGGCGAAGTCCAGGCCCATTTCCTCGCCCACCTCGGCCAGGTGAAGGGCGTAGGAGGGGGTCGAGCAGAGGAGCGTGCTCCCGAAGTCCTGCATGATCTGTATCTGGCGCTTGGTGTTGCCCCCGGAGACGGGGATCACCGCCATCCCGAGCAACTCCCCGCCGAAGTGCAACCCGAGGCCGCCGGTGAAGAGCCCGTACCCGTAGGCGTTGTGGAGGATGTCGCAGGGCATTCCCCCGCCCCCGCACAGCGTCCGGGCGATCGTCTCGGCCCACAGAGCGATGTCGCTGCTGGTATACCCGACCACAGTGGGCTTGCCCGTGGTGCCGGAAGACGAATGGATACGAACGACGTCCTCCATCGGGACGGCGAACATGCCGAAGGGGTAGTTGTCCCTCAGGTCGTCTTTCATGGTGAACGGCAGCTTGGCCAGATCCGACAACGACGTGACGTCGTTGGGCTCCACGCCCGCTTCGGTCAGCGTGTGGTGGTAGAACGACACGGTCCCCTTCACCCGGCCGAGCATGGATTGCAGCCTCTTGACCTGCAGTGCCTGGCGCTCATCGGCGCTCATGCACTCTTTGGCAACATCCCAGATCATGTGTATCTTCCTTCCAACAACTTGCAGCACCCCGGCGTGGCGAAGCTGGGTGCTCCGGGACGTGGCTGTCCGCGCTTTCCGGTCCCACTGACTGGCCCCCCGCAGCGCCCGTCGGGGGACGACGAGGGTGCTCCGACCAGTGCTCCGGGGCTGGCAACGACGACCTGTATCAGGTGCAGAAACGGCTGACGGGCTCGATCGGAGCCGAGCCCGTCAGCCAGTCAGCATCAGAAGCCGAACTGCCACTGCAGGGAGGCCTCGTCCCTACTCGTGTTCCCAACCACCTGCCGATTGTCGGCGGCAGTGTACTGGAAGGTCAGCTCGTTGTTCTTGTCGAGCCAGTGAGCGTACCCGAAGTGCCACGCGTCGTAGTGGTTGGCCGGCACGCCGTGCGCCGGATCGTACATCTCATACTTGACGAACGCAGTGCCATCGGGCGTCGGATCGTACTCCAGTTGGCTGTACCAGCCGTCAATGTCGTTGCCGAGCAGGTTCCCATCGACGTACTCGCCCTGCACGGCGAACTTGCACGAGTCAGGGTCCCACCGAACGTAGCCCAGGATTGCGCTGCGCTGGGTGGTGCCCGTAACGAACGGCAGGCCGAGATCGTTCGTCCACCAGCCATTGAGCCAACTGGCGCCGAACTCGCCCCACTCCGGGTTCCACTTCAGATCGAGCGTCATGGTCTTGTTGCTGTCCTGCTCGGGCGCCCGGAACTGGCCGTTGATCACGCCGAAGATGGCCTGTGGCTCCCACCATTCGCCGCTCGTGGGATTCCGGACCAACCAGAGACCGCGATCCCACGGTCCCGCGAAGTACAGCCCGAGAGGTTTGCCCTGGCCGCCCTCGAGAACGGCCGCGCGCTCGAGCGCCAGACGCTTGCCGGAGCTCTGCGCGGTCTCCAGACCGAACCAGTCGGGCCCCTGCCCAAAGCGAGCCGTGAAACTATCGTCGATCTTGTAGTCCACAAAGACGTTCGCCCAGTCGGTATTCGTCAGGCCTTGCGCGTCAGGGCCGATGCGCGCCCAGGTAATAACGGCGGTCGTCCGGTCATTGGGGGTGACAATCAAGTTGATGTACATCCGACGGAGCCAGAAATCGTCCGTGCCCCAGTCTCGGTGGATGTACCGCGAGTGGACGTACCCGTTGATCTTGACCTTGTCCTCCCAGCCTTCCTTCTTCTCGCCGGGTGCGCCCGTCAGATCATCGCGCAGCTCTTCGAGGTCTGTTTTGAGCCGCTCCAGTTCCCCGATCTTACTGTCAATCTGCTTCAGCTTTGCGTCAACGTCCTGCGCCACTACCGGTTGCACAACCACCAGACCCAACGTCACAACCGCCAGCAAGACATACTTCAATACGATCCCTCCCTTTTGCTTGGACGGCAGCATTTGCGCCCGCCGTCACGGGAAACGAGAGCCGCGTGATTGGCCCACCGGTCTCTATTCGCCGCGACCATCTCGATTCCCTCTCTCCAACCGGCTTGGAGGGCAATACCTTTTCACACCGAACGTAGCACCAACCATCTGCTGAGGGCACGCGACCATGTGGATCGTGATGGTGTTGGGCTGCAGTGTCCTGTCGGACAGGTCCGGCCGGGGGGACGACGCTGACGTCGGAGCCCTGATCCGCTCGCAGATTGAGGCCGAATGGCAGCGTGACGATTGCCGGGCCGAAGTCACCGTCAACCCAAGCGGCGAGCCGCAAGGAGCCACGACTCAGCAGGACGCCGCCGGGGCAGTAGACGGGGTCAAGGACGGCAGCTACGGCTTCCACACAACCTATTCGCTCAACCCCTGGTGGCAGGTGGACCTGGGCGAGCCCCTGCAGCTTGACCGGATCGTCATCTACAACCGGTGCGACCCCCGCATGCCCGAGCGCGCCTCAGGCATGAAGGTGCTCGTCTCTCCGGACGGCCGCGCCTGGACCGAGGTCTTCCAGCACTCGGGACCGGCCTTCGGAGGCGTTCCCGACAGCAACCCGCTCCGGGTAGACCTGCTCGGGCAAGGGATCGTGGCTCGGTGGGTCCGGTGCCAGGTCCCCAAACAGGTGTCGTTCCATCTCGATGAGGTTGAGGTCTACCCAACCGCCGATCCGGAGGCAAACATCGGCCTGGGCAAGCCGGCCGACCAGAGCAGTGCCGGGAGATGGTCCCGTGCGAAGGCGGGCGTCAGCCCGGCGGCAAGCGCCTTCCCGTTGAGCCACA
>CBFDAZ010000204.1:0-8198 GCA_965602825.1 uncultured bacterium | reverse complement strand
GGAGCCTCCATACCATGGACAAGGTACGCGTGGCGCTGATCGGCGCCGGCGGCATGGCAAACTCCGTTCACTACCCGTCGCTGGCCACCTTCGATGATGTAGAGATGGTCGGCCTCTGCGACCTGGTAGAGGAGAAGCTCAACGCGACGGCCGACAAGTTCGGGATCGAGAAGCGCTACACCGACTACAAGCAGATGCTCGAGGAGACGGCGCCCGATGCCGTCTATCTCCTCATGCCGCCGCATCATCTGTTCGATCTGGCGATTCACGCCCTCAACCAGAAGCTGCATCTCTTCATCGAGAAGCCGCCGGGAGTGACCAGGGAGCAGACGCGCCAGATGGCCCTCGCCGCCGAACGGAACGGTGTGCTGGCAATGGTGGGGTTCAACCGCCGCTACATCCCGCTGCTGGTGAAGTGCAAGGAGATGGTCCTCGAGGGCGGGGAGATGGTGCAGTGTGTGGCGACCTTCTACAAGCACCACTTCGCCGGACCGTATTACGGCGGCGCCATCGATGTGCTCACCTGTGACTGCATCCACGCGGTAGATGCCGTCCGCTGGATGGGCGGGGCGGATGTCCTCGATGTAACGGGCGATGTCCGCACGCTGTGCGACGAAACATATGCGAACGCCTTCAACGCGCTCGTCCGCTTTGAGAACAACTGCTCGGGTGTGCTGCTTGGCAACTGGGTGGTCGGCAAGCGCGTCCACACCTTCGAGATGCACGCCAAGGGCATCTCGGCCTTCGTGGACTGTAACAGTCAGGCCGTCGTCTACGCGGACAACAACGAAGAGGGAACGGTCCTCGACGCCAAAGAGGTCGCCGGCTCGGAAGAGAATCGCGTCTTCTACGGCTTCGAGGCCCAGTGCCGGCATTTCATCGACTGCATCAAGGCCGGCGAAGAGCCCTCTTCCAGCATGGCCGATGCGGTGAAGACGATGGAGCTGGTGGAGGACATCTACGGGACGAGTTTGTGAGGACGGGATCCGGTCCGGCAGGTGTGGTGCTGCTGCGGTTGCCGTGGTAGAATGGCAGGGCGCCGGTTGGGGGTGTTTGCCTGAGCTGAGGAGGTTACGGTGAGAGCCTTCGACCGCATTACGGTGGACCCCAAGGTCATGAACGGGCAGCCCTGCATCCGCGGGATGCGCCTGACAGTCAGGCGCGTGGTCTCCCTGGCTGCACAGGGGCTTGACCGCGAGGCAATACGGGCCGATTACCCCGACCTGGAAGACGAGGATATCCGCCAGGCCCTTGAGTACGCGGCGAGCATGATCGAGGATCGTTGGGCACCCCTGCCGTCGGTGGAGTCGCCGTGACGTTGCTGCTCGACATGGGGCTTCCGCGCCGGATCAGGATGCATCGCCTCTGTGACTCCGGGAGGCGTCAGGATCCGTAGGCTACCGGTACACCCGCGTGACTGAAGGTCGCCCGCGTTCGGACGGGCACCCACCCGGGCATGCACGCGAGTCCCCATCGGCAGCGGACGCTCCTCCAGCATGGCCGACGCGGTGAAGACGATGGAGCTGGTGGAGGACATCTACGGGACGAGTTTGTAGGGCGCACGGGCGCGGCCGGCCCCAATCGTGTGAGGCCTCAGCGGGTGCGGGGAACAGGCACCGAGGATGGCCGGGCACAGGCCTTGGTGAAGCGTGCCGGTCGAGGGGAGGGAGTACCGGTGAGGCAGAGGACTGGACGGCTGGCCGGGCTGCTGGCGGCGATCTGGCTGGCGAATGGCTGCGTCGCGCAGAAGGTCGTTGTGCGGGAGCGCCCGCTGGGCCCCGCTCCCGACATGCGCGAGCCCGGGTGGTCATCCTGGGTACAGGTATCCCCTGACGGACGACATTGTCTCTACCACCGAGTGGAAGACGGTCGGGCCCGGTGGTACGTTAGCGGCAAGCCCGGGCCGTTGACCCGAGGCTGCAGTTACTCCAGCTCGATGTGGGACGCGACGGGACGGCACGTTCGGTACCTCGCCTCCGAGGGCACGCGCAAGAGGCGAACGGTCCGGCTCTTCGTCGATCTGGAGCCTGGACCGGTCTTCGATGAGATCGAGTGCTACGGGTCCAACGCCGGCCGCACGCTGATCGGCTACTTCGCCCGGCGCGGCAGCAAATGGATGCCGGTGGTGGACGGTGTGATCGGCCCGGAGTACGACGACAGGGGCTCTGTCAGATTCAGCCCCAACGGCAAGCGCGTTGCGTGGTACGGGCGGCGAGGGGACGCGTGGTACGCGACCTTTGACGGCGAGGAACTCGGCCCGTACGAAGCGATCGAGAGGGTGATGTACGGGGCCGACAGCGAGAGGACGATCTGCTTCGCCACGCGCGACGGCACGCCCCGCGTCGTCATCAACGGGGAGGAAGTGTCTGAGGGCCGGTACTCCGACTTCTCTCGTTTCCCGCCGCAGGGCGACCGCGAGGTGCTGGCCGTCTTCCGCCCGGGTGGCATGCAGGTGATTGCCGCTGGGCAGCCGGGGCCCACCTACCCCCAACTGGCGCCCCGGTTTGGCGGCGATACTGCCTTCACCTTCAGCCCCGACGGACAGCACTCCGGTTTCGTCGCCTACCGCGGCGGGAAGGCCTTCCTCGTCCTTGACGGCCACGAGGGCCCCGCCTTCGACGACGCGAAGCTCCCCGTGTTCAGTCCCGATAGTCGGCGCTCCGCATACAAGGCCAAGCGGGCGGACATGTGCTCCGCCGTCATCGATGGCGAAGCGGGCCCCGAGCACGACTCAATCTACCAAATCGCCTTCTCGGGGGATAGCTGGCATGTCGCCTACACCGCCACTCGCAGACACAAGCGCCTCGTCGTCATCGACGGCGTCGAGGGGCCCGAGTACGACGAAGGCGGCAGCTACCTCAAGACGAACCCCGTCGGCGCCGAGTTCGGCTACCAGGCGCGCCGGGGCGACCGGTGGTTCGTCGTCATCGACAGGACGGAGGGCGCGCCGTACGACAAGATCGAGCCGCACGACGCGCCCTTCTTCAGCCCCGACGGCAAGCAC
The DNA here is from genome assembly GCA_965602825.1 of uncultured bacterium. Classification (GTDB taxonomy): domain Bacteria; phylum Armatimonadota; class Zipacnadia; order Zipacnadales; family VGFC01; genus CBFDAZ01. The sequence goes on along the minus strand of CBFDAZ010000204.1, from coordinate 5,194 downwards.
GTGGCGTATACGGCGCAGAAGGGCGACCAGTGGGTGTTCGTCCTCAATGGCCAGGAGAGCCCGCCGTATGATGCTATCGACATGGGCTGGGACCACCCGTTCAGTCCTGACTCCCAACGGTTCGCCTACATGGCGATGCGAGGCGAGCAGAAGTGCGCCATCGTCGATGGCGTCGAGGGCCCTCCCTACGACGATATCGCTTACGTCTGGTTCAGCGGCGACAGCCGGCACTATGCGTACCGCACGCGCCGCGTTCACCTGTCCAGGCGCAAGTACAAGGTCCGGGGCGAGGACCCCAAGCCCGTCTTCGAACGGATCCGCATCCGCGATCACCGCATGGTGGTAGATGGCGTGGAGGGCCCCCCCTTCGACGCAATCCTCGGCCATCGGCCGCACATCAGCCGCCGCGGCGTCGTGGAGTACCTGGCGATTCGCGACGACGTACTCTACCGTGTGAAGCATACGCCGGCCGATGAGGAGGGGTAGCCATGGGTCGCGCCGCTGCGGTGTGCGCTGCGATGGGGTTTCTCGCGGCCCCGGGCCCGGCCGCCCCCTACAAGGTCACCACCGAGTTGGTGGCCGAGCTGCCGGAGGGCCACTGGTCGCCTGATGTTTCCTGGGACGGCCTGCATGCGGCCTTCGTCGTGCGCGATGGCGACAAGCAGTGCTTTGTGCTCGACGGAGCGCGCGGGCCCGCCTTCGACGAGATCAGCACCCACGGGATCGAGTTCAGCTTCCACGGCGGGCGGGTCGCCTACAAGGCGCGAGCCGGGGACCACTGGGTCGCCGTCATCGATGGCCGGGAGAGCGCGAAGTACGATGAGATCGGGGATCTTCGCTTCGAGTGGACGACGGACGTGCCCTACTACGCCGCGCGCCGCGGCGGCAAGTGGTCCCTGGTCGTGGACTTCGTCGAGGGCCCGGCCTGTGACTGGGTGGAGGACAGCTACCCGGTCTTCACGCGCAAGGGCGACCACCACGCCTACAGGGCGCGCCGCGGCCGCGACGAGCTGATCATCTGGGATGGCGCCCCCGGCCCGTCGTACGAGAAGGTGGAGTACCTCAGCATCAGCCTCGATGCCAACCACGTCGCCTACGCCGCGAAGCGCGAGGGCAGGTGGTTCGCGGTCCACGATTCCGCGGAGGGCAAGGGTTACGAGTGGGTCCAGTGGCTCGCCTTGAGCGCTGACGGCCGCCGGCTCGCGTATAAGGCTCGCGAGTTCGAGGATTGGTTCCTCGTCATCGACGGCGAGGAGGTGCATGAGTACGAGGGCTATGGGCAGTACTGGTTCAGCCCGGACAGCGAGCAATTCATGTTCTGGGGACACAAGGGCGGGAAGCTGCACCTGGTGACAGATGGCGAGCCCGGCCCGCCGTGGAGCTGGCAGGACCCGGGCGTGCAGCGTGTCCTGACGGGCGAGGAGGGAATGGCCGCCTGTGCCGGTCGCGAGGTCGGCAAGTGGTACGATCGTGTTTCACAGGTACGGTCGTTCTCCCATGTGGGCGACCCGACCGATCATGTGAGCTATCTCGCCGAGCAGGACGGCAAGAAGCTGGTCGTGTTCGACGGGCACGAAGCGGAACTGGTCAGTCCAGGCGGGGAAGGCGACGTCACCGTGCGCCGCGTCCACGCCAGTGCGGACGGCAGCACGCTCGGCTACGTGGTGGAGCAGGGCGAGTCGGCGTATGCGGTGATGGGGGGGGAGATCGGGCCTCCGTACGACAGCATCGGCCGCATATGGCTCAGCCCCAATGGCGCCCGCTACGCCTACGCCGCCCGACGCGGGCGGGTGGGTTTCGTGGTCACCGAGGCCGGGGAAACGCGAGGGAGCATCCACCCCGACTCCGACCTCGTGTTCAGTCCCGACAGCCTGCATCTGGCTTACGTGGAGCTAGCAGGCAGCTACCCGAACGAGAAGGCCTTCGTTGTGCTGGACGGCAAGCGGGGGCCCGCCTTCGACACGGTCCTGACGCGGGAGCCCATCTTCCACGAGGACGGCAGTCTCGAGTACCTCGCGCAGAAGGGCAAGCAGATACTCCGCGTGCGACACGTCCTCCAGCAAGCTCGCTGACGCCCGAACGAGCGTAAGTACAGCCGCGCCTGCTGCGCTCAGGGCTTCAGCGTGATGAGTGTCCCCGGGGCCAGTAGCAGCCGGTCATCTGCCCAACGGACAGACGCTTCGAGGGGCAGAGCCTCCCTCCAGCATGGCCGATGCGGTGAAGACGATGGAGCTGGTGGAGGGCATCTACGCGACGAGTTCGTGAGGAAGTCCAGCAGTGGAACGAACTGGCGACGGAGGCGGGCGCTCTGCTCTCACCTGACCACGCCACAGAACTCCTCGGTCGTCAGCCTGTAGACCAAGGCTTCGTCCGTCTCGCGCATGTTCAGCCTCACGTCGGGTTTGTCCGGGGGAACCGGCTTGCCGTCCTCCTGCCAGACCTCCAGGTGAAGCGGGATGACCTCTCTGGCCATCGTCAGCGCCTCCTCGACCGTCTCCCCGGATGTCAGGCAACCGGGAAGGGCCGGCACCAGCACCGCATAGCCCCCTTCCGGCTCCTTCCGCAGAATGATGGTGTATGTGTAGCTCATCCCGGTGCCTCCCAGGTCAATGGCTCGCCACGGTTCTGGCGCCGGACGAGCAGTAGTGCTCCGCGCCGCTGCGCACCGAATGCGCACGTCTGCTGGCCCTGCCGGTCCGCCGTTTCTTGGGCTTGCCTCTCCCTGCAGCTTGGTCTGTGTGATCCGGTTTGTCAAGCGTCGCCACACCGGGCAGGTTCATTGCTTCGCCCGGATGAACTGTCAGGGCCAGTCTCTGGTCCTCACCAGGGGGAGACGCCAATGCCAGACGCTCTCCTGTGACCGGTGGTGATGCCGGTAGGCTCCGTCCTATGCCTGCCGCTCGTCGCTCAGGACCGACATTTGGGAACGAGGGCGAGCTGTGCCGCGAGCTGCAGTTGCTCCCCGGCGCAGGTGCTGACAAGGGCGGAGTTCCCACTTTCCAGAAAGCCCGGAACGACCGGTATCCCCGGACCCTCCCTGCCTCGCGGAGATGCGGCCTTGAGGCAAGCCTGAGGCGGAGGAGCCACGCCATGGAACGGAAGCTCAGTGCAGCGTCTATTCGGGCGCAGGCGTACACGAAGGGCCCGGAGTGGTTCTGTGAATTGCGCACACATCCCATCACGGGTGATCTGGCAGAGAACCGCGAGGGCGTCGTCCGGCGCGACCCGAGCGCGGTAATCCAGGTCGGCGAGGAGTGCCACGTCTGGTACACCAAGTCGCTGGGTGAGTGCGCGGGCTTCGGTACAGGTGACCCCGGGGCGAAGGTTTTCCCGTGGGACTACTCCGAGGTCTGGCATGCGACGAGCGCCGATGGGTGGCACTGGGAGGAAGAGGGCGTGGCCGTCGGGCGCGGCGAGCCAGGCTCATTCGATGACCGCAGCGTCTTCACCCCCGAGGTCCTGGCACACGAGGGCAGGTACTACCTCGTTTACCAGGTGGTGAAGCATCCGTACGTGAGGCGAGTGAAGAACCAGGTGGCCATGGCCGTCGCGGAGTCACCTGAGGGGCCGTGGGTGAAGCTGGTAGAGCCGATTCTGTCGCCGAGCGACGACGGGCGTTGGCTTGGCGAGGAGGACAACCGCTTCCTGGTCGAAGAGAAGGGCAGCTTCGACAGCCACAAGGTGCACGACCCGTGTCTCATGTACTACAGGGGCAGGTTCTACCTCTACTACAAGGGCGAGCCGATGGGTGAGGAGATGACGTTCGGGGGCCGTGAGACGAAGTGGGGTGTCGCCATCGCTGAGAGGCCCGAGGGCCCGTACATGAAGTCCGAGTATAACCCGGTCACTAACTCCGGCCACGAGGTCTGCGTCTGGCACTACCGTGGGGGCATCGCTGCCCTGCTCACAACGGATGGGCCCGAGAAGAACACGATCCAGTGGGCGCCGGATGGCATCAACTTCGAGATCCAGGCCGTCATCAAGGGCACGCCCCACGCGCTCGGTCTCTTCCGCACGCGGGATCACGACCAGCGGCCGCTCGAAGGGCTGCGCCGGGGCCTCTGCCACGTCACCGGCCGTGGCACGGGCTACATCCAGCGCTTCGAGATCGACGAGGCCCTGAAGAAGCGGTTCCGGGACAAGGTTACCTACGAGTAGGCGCGAGTGGGCGTCGACACAGGGTTGGGGCGCCGAGTCGGGGGCTGTGGCCCGCACGCCGCGTTCGGGCCCGGGGCAGCTCGCGTTGCGGGAATGTTGTACCCGTGGCGGTAGTAGTAGCAACGAAAGGGGCGTGACCAAAGGGATGAGTGCCGACAAGCGTCTTGGCGAGATGGTCGTCATTCCGGCCGGCAGCTTTCTGATGGGTAACAGGGGTGATGAGGGATTTGGGGGCCCGGAGGAGTTCCCCCAACACTCCGTCTACCTCCCGGCCTATGAGATCGGTAAGTACGAGGTGACGCGCGGCGAGTACCGTCGGTTCATCGAGGCGGGCGGGTATCAGGACCCGGGGCTCTGGTCACCCGAAGGCTGGGAATGGAAAGAGAGCGACGCGATCGTCCATGCCGGGATGCACGGCGCCGTCCGTACAGTCATGAGGCCGGACGGCAGCGGGCCGCGCAACGAGCCGGAGCACTGGGCGGCGGAACAGGAATGGACCGGGCACGGGTACGGCCACCCGCGCTTCACGCAGACGGATCGCCATCCGGTCATCGGCGTCACGTTCTACGAGGCGGAGGCCTACTGCAAGTGGGCCGGCGGGAGGCTGCCGACCGAGGCCGAGTGGGAGAAAGCAGCGCGCTGGGATGAGGAGAAGCAGCACGCCAGGATCTGGCCGTGGGGCGATACGTGGGACCCGGAGAAGTGCAACAACCCGGAGGACCACAACCCGGCCGGCGGTGGGTACCGCGTGAACCAGAGCGCCCCGGTGGGCAGCTACCCGGACGGGGCCAGTCCGTATGGGTGCATGGACATGGTCGGGAATGCCTACGAATGGGTCGCCGACTGGGCCAAGTCGTACCCGGGCAGTCCCGAGCCCTTCGATCACACGGGCGCATACCACTATGTACGAGGTGGATGCTGGGACGATGGTCCCGCGGCCGTCCGGTGTGCGGGCCGGGTCTGGTATCTCCCTCCAAACAGCGGCGGCGTCGGCCCCGGTGACAGCGATTACATCGGGTTTCGGGCGGCTCGCTAG
>CBFDAZ010000203.1:0-8205 GCA_965602825.1 uncultured bacterium | reverse complement strand
TTGACGCCTGCTTGAGCCTGAGCGTCAACGGCAAGCTGCTTCGGTCAACCGAGGCAGAGGGCGCCGAGTGGGACGGGCCGGAGAGTGGGGAGCTGGCGCCCGGCGCTGAAGCACACCTGGTTCTCCGCTTTGGCAAACCGGCGATTGAGTGGGCGATCCGGTTCGCGACGGCGGCGGACGGGCTCGCGATCTTCATCTCGTCTTCTGTCCGCAACGCGGGATCACGCCCGGTGGAACTCGGCCAGTGCCGACTGCTCGACACGTCGGCTCCCGGTGCAAGCGTGAAGCTGGGAGACAAGCCCAACGAAGCCGTCGTCCTCGTCTGCTCGGGGACGACGGCGCCAAGCCGTGTCCGCCAGGTCTCGTCAGGCGACCGCAAGCATGTCAGCAAGACGATCGCCCAGCTCTTCGATCCCCAGGACAAGGGCGCCCTGCACGCGGGCTTCGTCACCTTCGACCGGGCCAATACGGAGCACGAGGTCCGTTGCTCCGAGTCCGGCGACTGCCTCGATGTAACCTCATACTGTGACTTCGCTGGCTTCGAACTCGCACCTGGAGAGACTGTCGAGAGCGAGAGGCTGCTACTGATGCTGTCGCGGGATCCGCACGCGTGCCTTGAGGCCTGGGCCGATCGCGTTGCCGAGCACTACCAGCCGCGCATTTGGCCGAAGAGCCCCGCCGGCTGGGTCGGCTGGGCCTGGGTCGATCCGTTCAACGTCGAGACCTACGAGGAGGTTGTGCTGCGGAACGCGCGAGCGCTGCGGCGGCGTCTGCCGGGCTTCGACTTCGACTACATCTGGGTGAGTATCGGCAATCTGAGGGATGGACTCCCCGGCAACTGGCTCGAGTGGAACGGAAAGCTGTTCCCGAGTGGCGTCCGCAAGCTCGTGGAGGAGCTGGGCGATCTCAACCTGAAGCTCGGCTTCTGGATGGGCTCGTTCTGGATGTGCACGAGCCTCATCGACCAGATCGATGAGTTGCAGGACGCACTCCTGAGCAGGGACGGAGAGCCGATGCTCGTCCGCTCCGAGTGGTCGTACGGCGCGGCCGGGAAGCTGCCAAAAGGTAAGCGGCCGGGAATGGTCGCGCTCGATCCGACCCACCCGAAGACCCACGATCTCCTGCGGCGCGTTCTCTCCACGTACTACGAGTGGGGCGTGCGGTACTACATGATCGACTTCCTGCACGCAGTGTCGGGCTCGACGCCCGGCGACTTCGTCCCCGACGGCTATCACGACAGAAGCATCATTCCGGGGCCCGAAGCATACCGGACGGGCCTGCAAGTCGTGCGCGAGGCCGCGGGAGAGGACACCTACCTGCTGTCGAGCACGGGCCCCACCTACCAGAACGTGGGGCTCATGGACGCCTGCCGCGTCGGCAACGACTACGGCGAGGGCCGGGCGCTCAACCGGGAGTCCTACTTCTACCCCGCGACCTTCGTCATCAACCAGGCTCAGTATTGGACCTCACACCTGGCAGCCACCAACGCGATGGCCGCGGGGTACTTCACGCACCGCAAGCTATACCTGGCCGACTCGGGCAATGTACTGACGGTGGACAAGCCGATCCCCCTGTCAGATGCCCGGATCTCGGCGACGATCTTCGGTCTCAATGGCGGCCCCATCATGCTCGGGGATGACATCGACCGCATGTCTGACGAACGCCTCGCGCTCGTCAAGAAGTGTCTGCCGACCGGCACCGACTGCGCCCGGCCAGTCGATCTGTTCCATTCGCCCGAGCCCGACTACCCGAAGGTCTTCCATCTCAAGATCAGTCGCGAATGGGACGAATGGGATCTGCTGGCGGTCTTCAACTACGGAGACGAGCAACTCGTCAAGCGCGTCGAGCAGGAGGCGCTGGGCCTAGACGTCTTCGGGGAGTACGCGGTGTGGGACTTCTGGAATGAGCGCTACGAGGGCATCTTCTCCGGGGCTATTGAGCTAACCGTGCCGGCCCATTCGGTGCGTCTGCTCCGTCTAGCCCGCCTCCGCGAGCACCCGTGGCTCCTGTCAACGGACATGCACCTGCGCCAGGGAGACGCTGAGATCGCGGACTGCCGATGGGACTCTCAGGCGATGACGCTGAGCCTGCGGGCAACGCGGCGGCCGGGAGAGAAGGGGACCGCCTTCATACTGGTCCCGCCAGGGCTGAGTGTGGCCGACCCGAAGGGACTGTGGATCGCGAAGGATGCGCGGGACAATCGCCTCATCATACGGTGCCCGTTCGAGTTCGAGACAGAGCCGGCCGAATCGACGATTGCCTTCAAGCCAATAGACACCTGAGGTGTGAGACCCATGCTGCCATGCTCGGTCTTGGTTGCTGCCGTGCTGGCCGTAGGAGCGCACGCGATGCCGGATGCTGAGCTGCAAGCCGAGATTGATCAGTTCGACGTGCGCCGGGATGAGATGCTCAGGCGCCAGTTGGCGGACCCCTACCCAGGGGAGGGCGTGTGGCACTACGCCGACTTCGCTCTCGCCGGGCTGTACCTCAACGAGAGGGTTGACGAGGCGAACGAGGCGATCCTGCACATCCGGCGGGAGTTCCCGGTGGGCCCCGATCCTCGACGCGCATCGGGTGATCCCGAGGTTGACGACTTCCACTGGAGCATCAACCTGCTGCAGCGCATCTACTTCCTGTTCAGCGCCGAGAGCAGCTTCTTCCCCGCGCGCCTGACGCCCGAGGCCGAGACTGCTCTGCGCGAGATCTTCTGGGACTCGGCCCGCCGCCACTGCCGGATCGAGTACGCCGATCCCGAGCGGACCTGGTGGATCTGGGGCAGCGAGAACCACGGGGCGATGAGGTCCTCCGGCTTCTGGGGCACGGCGCATATCCTGAAGGACTCGCCGGAGTACCGGGACAGACGGTACGAGGATGGGTCCACACCGGCCGAGATGGCTGCTGCCTGGGATGCCTTCTATCGACGGTTTGCGCAGGAGCGAGCGGGCAAGGGGCTGCTGGTTGAGATCGCCTCGACCTACAACAAATACACGCTACAGGGCTGGTACAACATGGCCGACTTCGCCACCGACCCGGTCCTGAAGAAGCGCATGAAGATGCTGCTCGGCTTGTTCTGGGCGGACTGGGCGATCGAACAGATCGACGGCGTGCGCGGCGGGGGCAAGCACCGAATCTATCCGGGCAGGAACTCGACTGCCACAGCGTTCTTCAGTGGATCAGGGATGTCGTGGTACTACTTCGGCCTCGGCGCCCCTCGAAGCCAGCACCCGGGGCACATGTGTGCGGCGACCAGCACGTACCGGCCACCGCTCTGCGTGGTGGACATGGCGCTTGACGTGGAAGGACGCGGGACATACGAGTACGTCTCCCGGCGGATGGGGCTGAACGTGTTGCCGAAGCCCGAGGAAGCCGACTGGCAGACGTACGTCATGCAGCCCGACTACGGCGGCATCCTGCGCTACACCTACTGCACGCCGGACTTCATCATGGGCACCAGCATGGTCGAGGCTCGTCCGCATGAGGAATGGGCCGCCATCAGCAGTCAGAACCGCTGGGATGGCGTGGTCTTCGGCGGCGCGCGCGACGCTTGCATCTTCGCGCAACCGCTGAAGCCCGAGCGAGGCAGCGTCTATAACTCGCACCGGACGATCCAGCACAAGGGCGTGATGATCCTCCAGAAGCTCCGCACCCACCGACACGCCCACGGGCAGCGCGTATGGTTCGCGGAGTCTCTCCAGCGCACTGAAGAGGATGGCTGGGTATTCTCCGAGGCGCCCGCAGCGTATGCCGCCTGCCGGGTCGCGTCCGGCGCCACGCACTGGGAGGACGCGGTGCCGGAGGATGGGGCTGCCGGCGCGTGGCTCGCCTGTGAGGACGAGTATGCGCCGATCATCCTCGAGGTGGCCCGGAGCAGCGACGTCGATGACTTCGAGGCCTTCAGGGCGGCCATCCGAGCGAACCAGCTATCGCTTGACGATGGCGTGCTGCACTACCGCAGTAGCTTCTACGGAGATGAGTTCACGTTCCACACGGAGTCAGCCTCGCCGCCGGAGCTGAACGGTCAGCCGCTGGACTTCCGGCCCTCGAAGGCGTATGGGAGCCCGTTCATCCAGTCGGAATGGGGGAGCGGCGTGGTGGTGCTTCAGAAGGATGGGCGGCGCGTCGTGCTGGACTTCAATGAGGAGTAAGCGCTGGCGAACTGCCGCAGGCTGGAAGCCTGCGCCACGCCAGGACTCAGCCGCAAGCGTCCACTATGAACCGCAGCAAACCCGGGTCCTCGTCCTCCTTGTTCTCGTAGAGGCCCGGGCTCTCCACAACGACGAGGTCGAGACTCGGGCAGACCCAGATGAGCTGTCGGCCTGCGCCCGACGCGGCGTACGAGTCGCGCGGCAGGCCCGGCCATATGAGGCCGTGCTCGTTGGTCCAGAAGCCGTAGCCGTACTGCCACTGCTCGCGCGGGCAGTAGGCGCGGAGGTCGGGCGCTGTCCGCGTCGCCTCGCGCAGCCAGTCCTTCGGCACGAGCTGTTGATGCTCCCAGCGACCCCAGTTGAGCCACAGCAATCCGAGACGAGCCATGTCGAGCGCGCTCGCCTTGATGCCGTCATAGTAGCCGAAGATGCTGATCCGGGCCTCGGGATGGTGGTCGAAGTTCATCAGGTAATAGCCCCAGCCTGCGCCCAGGGCGATGCGGAGTCTCTTATCGACAAGGACTTTCAGGCCCGGTGATCCCTCCGGGGCGGCGCTGTCGTAGAGTCCATAGGTCCTGGCAATGGCGTGGGTGAGGATGTTCATGCCGAAGGTCTGGTAGTGGAAGACCTTGCCCGGCTCCTCGCCGGGCTTCATGTAGCCGGACGTGTTCGAGATGAGCTGACGGAACGTGATGTCCCGATCCTTCTCGAAGGCCCACCGGCCGGCTTTCGGGCCTTCACCCTCCGGCACGTCCATCATCTCGGGGTAGTAGTCCACGACCTTGTCGTCGGCCGAGCTGATCTTCCCCTCCTCGATGGCGATGGCCAGCATGCACGAGAAAACGGACTTCGCTGCCGACGCCAGGCCAAGCTGCTCGTCGGCGTCGATACCGTGGTTCCACTCCGCCACGAGGCGCCCGCCGCGAGCGACGACGACCCGGTATCTCCCATCGGCCACGTGCTCGTCGAGCCACGCACGGCCCTCTCTCAGTTTGCGTGGATCGACGCCAACCTGGTCGGGCGCCACACGCTCCCAGTCGGGGCGCGGGTAGGCGACTTCCCGTTCGGGCATGTCCGTGGTCTCCTCTGGCGCGCGCCATGGCGTGCTACATGTCGGTCTGTGTCCCGTTTCCGCTTGTATGGCTCGCCCCCCTGCGGCTGTTGTGACGTAGCGAGCATGCGGACCCAGACAGGCTGGAGCACGCTGTTCGCCGAATAGCCCGATATGCAGTCAGCAACCCTTTCTTGATTGGTGGGCGAGGTGCAATGATGAACCGGGTGACCATCGTCCTTAGGCTCGGACTGATTGCCGTCCTGGCCGTAGTCGTCAACTCCTGCAGCACGGTGTCCCAGGAAGCACCGCAGTACGTCTGGTGGGAAGGCGAGTCGCCGACAGACACTAACTTCCCGACAAACTCGTGGTTTGCCGCCTCCGGATTCCCCGAAACGCGTGAGTTGCTTTCAGAAGGCGACTGGCTGAGTAACAGCGGGGACCGTACGGGTCCGGAGGCCTTTGCCACATACACCATCGACGTGCCTGCGGAAGGGGAGTATCACTTCTGGACCCGCAAGTTCTGGAAGCACGGCCCGTTCCGCTGGCGGTTCGACGACGGGGAGTGGCAGACTTGCAGCCGAGACATCGCCCTGGCCGATGACACCTATCTCCGGGAGCACCTGGGAGCGAACTGGGTCTCGCTCGGTAAGGCCACGCTGGCCGAAGGCCCCCACACCTTCGAGCTGCGACTTCTGGCGGATGAGGGCGAGGCCCTCACGGCAGCCTTCGACTGCTTTGTCCTCAGCCCGCTGCCCTTTGTCCCCAACGGGAAGTACAAGCCCGGCGAGCGCTCCGGTCTCGCGGATGAGGGCTTCTTTGCCTTCGAGCCTCCCCCGGACCCGTTCACCGACGACGCCCTGCTCGACCTGCGCTACCTGAACGAGAAGGTCGCCGGCGAGAGCGGCTTCGTGAAGCGCGACGGGCTGGACTTCACGTTGGCGAATGGCGACCCGGTCCGCTTCTGGGCGACTAACGTGGGACCGAACAGCATCGGGCAAGACCGCGCCTCGATCGACTACCTTGCCCGCGCCCTCGCCAAGCGCGGCGTCAACATGGTGCGTTACCACGGGCCGATCTACGATGGCTCCGGGGATCCGGCGAACGTTGACCCGCAGCGGCTGGACAACATCTTCTACCTCGTGTCGGCACTCAAGCGCGAGGGCATCTACACCACCCTGAGCTTCTACTTCCCCCTGTGGTTCGACATCAAGCCCCACTATGGCATACCGGGCTTCGACACCATCGACAACACGCGCCCCTTCGCCCTGCTGTACTTCGAGGACCGAATGCAGGAAATCCACCGAAGCTGGGCCCGGGCGCTTCTGACTACAGAGAGCCCCTACACCGGTGTACCGCTGGCCAAAGAGCCGGCCGCGGCGATCCTGGAGATCATCAATGAGGACAGCTTCTTCTTCTGGACCTTCACCAAGCAGAACGTGCCGGCGGTTCACTGGGAAAAGCTGGAAGGCCTCTTCGCCCAGTGGTTGACGGACCGTTACGGCAGTCTGCAGGAGGCGTTCGCTGCCTGGGGGCCGGCGCGGCTTCCCGAAGACGACGCGGCCGCGGGCAGAGCCGGGCTCTACGAGGCGTGGCACATGACGGGCGACGGGATCAAGGCGGGCCCACCGGAGAAGGCCAGGCGTGTCGGCGACCAGGTGCGCTTCCTGACGGAGCTCCAGCGGAGCTTCTATGCCGACTTCACCGGCTACGTGAAGAAGGAACTCGGCTACGGTGGCCTCATCTCGTGCAGCAACTGGCACGTCTCCGACGGCCCGATGCTCGACGCGCTCGAGCGCTACACGTACACGGCCGGTGATGCCATCGACCGCCACGGCTACTTCGGCGGCAAGCACGAGGGCGATGGCGCGAGCTACTCGGTGCGAGTCGGGCACACCTTCGAGAGCCTGGCCGGAGTGACCGTGCCCGAACGGCTGCCCCTGCAGTTCATCCAGATCGACGGCTTCCCGCACACGATCTCGGAGATCGGCTGGCCGAACCCGAACCGCTACCGCGCGGAAGCCACCTTCCTCGCGTCGGCCTACGGCGCATTGCAGGGCGTCGATGGGATCTACTTCTTCGCGGTTGGCAGCAACTTCCTGCGCGATACGTCGATGAGCAAGTTCGCGGTGAGCTGCCCCGACACGGCCGGGACGTTCCCCGCGGCTGCCCTGCAGTACCGGCGGGGAGACGTGCAAGAGGCCGACGCGGCGGTCTACCAGATCCTCGATCTCGAGGACCTGTTCGCGATGGAGGGCTCGGGTGCCGCCACAGCCGAGGCCCTCGACGAGCTACGCAAGCGAGACATCCCCGAGGGCGGCGAGGCGACGGGCGCGGTGAACATGCTCGACCCCCTGACCTTCTACGTGGGCCGCGTCATGCGCACGTTCGGCGATGACCCCAGCCAGTCAACCCAGAAGAACCTGACCGCCTACATCGACCGCGATGAGAAGACCGTCACGAGCCTGACGGGCGAGCTGATCTGGGACTACGGGAACGGCGTGGTCCGCGTGGATACCGCCCGCAGCCAAGGGGCAGCCGGCTTCCTGGGCGAAGCGGGGCGCGTCGAGCTGAGCAACGTGGCGATCGAGTGCCAAAATGAGTCCGCCACGGCCATGGCGATCTCGCTGGACGATCGGCCCCTCGCGACCTCGAAGAGAATCCTCATCCAGGCGATGACCGAGGAGCAGCCGTACGGCTTCAGGGTCGAGGGCAATCGCATCACGGACATGGGCGGTCAGCCGTTCGGCATTCGGAAGCTGGCGGTCACCGTGTCACTGAAGTTGGCGGGCAACGGCGAACTCAAGGTGACGCGACTTGACGAGAACGGCTACGCGGTAGGAGAGGTCTCGAAGCGCAGTATTACCGCCGACGGCCCGGTGAGCATCGACTTGGCCGAGGACGCGATCTACCACGTCGTTGAGCGGAGCTGACGAGGCGCGGTCGTGCCCGGCCTCGCTCATCGGCCGACTCCTCGCCACACTTTGTCCCTGGTTCCCCGGCGAGCAG
>CBFDAZ010000202.1:0-8214 GCA_965602825.1 uncultured bacterium | reverse complement strand
GACTTCGAGACCTTCGAGCACCTGGAGATCGCCCTGGCGCCCTTCAACCGGAATGCCGTCCTGTTCCCCCGCAAGATCAACGGCGAGTACTGCATGCTCCACCGGCCGAGCGACAACGGCCACACACCCTTTGGCGATATCTTCATGTGCTTCTCGAAGGACCTGATCTACTGGGGGAAACACCGCTTCGTGATGGGCACCCGCGGCGGCTGGGAAAGCACCAAGCTCGGCGCGGGGCCGGTGCCCATCGAGACGCCCGAAGGCTGGGTGATGATCTACCACGGGGTGCTGACGTCCTGCAACGGCTTCGTCTACTATGCCGGGGCGGCCCTGCTCGATCTGGAGCAGCCGTGGAAGGTCCTCTACCGCGCGCGGCGCTACATCCTGGCCCCCACGGAGATCTACGAGTGCGTGGGCGACACGCCGAATGTCGTCTTCCCCGTCGCCGCCGTGCATGACGAGGAGACAGATGAGCTTCGCGTCTACTACGGCGCCGCCGACACCTGCGTCTGCCTGGCGACGACAACACTATCGGAGCTGGTGGCGTTCATCAAGGAGAACGACTAGCGCGTGCGCCTGTGAGGCTCAGTGCTCGGGCACAATGCGGATTGCAATCGGCCGCCCCACGAGGTAGTGCGGGGTCCAACCTTCTCCCCACCCCCAGCGTTCGCTGTAGGCGTAGTAGAGCCGGCCCACGATCTCGCCGTCCTGGACCGAGTCGGCGATCAGCGCCGGGTGCCACATGCATTCCCGCTCCGGCCAGGGAATGGTGAGACCACGCAGCACTCGGCTCGGCTCGGACCAGTGGATGCCGTCTCCCGAGGTCGCGAGATAGATGCCGCTGGTCTCCGGCTCCCCGGTCCCCAGGTCCGCGTAAGCCACGATGCAGAAGACCATCAGGTACTGCCCAAGCTCGGGAACGTAGGTCACATGCGGGAACGCGGCATCCGCCTGCATCTTGTGGGTGGACAGGACCGGCGTGTCCCTGCCACCCAGACCTGGCTCGCCGAATGTGCCTTCGTGGTACTTCTCCCAAGTCCCCGGCCGTCCGTTGCTGCTCAGGGGACTCCGGGCCAGGCAGATCTGGACGCCTCGCCGGTCGACGCGACTGTGGTCGCTGTAGTAGCAGTAGAGGTATGTGTTCGTGGGATCCACAGCCAGCGCCCCCTCGCCCACGCCCTGGTCAGACCGGCCGTTGACGTCTTTGGGCAGAGAACCGGTGAGAACGGGCCCCAGCTTCTCGAAGGTCAGGCCTGCGTCCCTGGATACGGCAAGCCCGATGGAGGCGTAGAAGCCGGGCACGTTGTTGGGGAGGCGCGGCATGTCCTCCTGGTCTTCGGCATGGTAGAACGCAAGTAGCTCGCCGTCTGGCGTCTCGTGGGCGCCGAAGATGCCGGCATACCCGTTATCGAAGGCACCCGCATCCCCCGGGCCGAGCACCTTGCCGATGGGCGCCAGGGATCGCATATCCGGGCCCTGCATCAGCCACGTCCTGACACCGGCCACCAGAAGTACGCGATGGGCCGGCTCGGCATCGAGGATCGTCAGGTGTGCATCGGGGAAGGCGTGCAGGCCATGGGCGCCGTCGGCCAGGAGCACCTCGGGTTCGCCGAGCTCGACGGTGATGCGGTCTTCTTGGCCGCTCAGGGCGCTGCCGCACACCAGCAAGCCGGTACACATGAGCGCGCCCCAGGCTCCGGTCGTGTGTGTGCGCACTGGCAAGATCACCTGTGACAGCCTGCGACTGCCGTATGTGTTCAGCGTCTGGCAGGTGCTCTCGGGGCCGTCGCCGTAGCAGCCCCAATAGGGGCGATAGGCGGTAGCCCACGGCGTCAGCCGTGGGAATCGGCGGTTGCATTGAGGACAGCCCCGGAGGGGCGAAAGAGGGCACCGGAGGGCGCAAGCCCTGCGCACGAACGGCAAACGGACTGCCGCCCTTTCAGGGCTGAGCGTCCCTTAGGACCTTGCTTCCCCGTGGCTCGCGCCACGGGCTACCATCTGTCGCCCCCTTCGGGGGCTTCCAACGACTCACGCCCCAAGCGCGCGACCCATTGGAGCATTGGGCGCGGCCAGAAAGCACGCAGAACACGTACCGGCTGCCTGGCCTTTCGCCCTGTTCTGCGACGACACCTCGGCAGGTCGCAGTCCCGGCTCCACAGAACACACCGGCATCCGGGCGCACAAGAGGCCGTATGGATACGTTGCTCTACAAGCCCAATTGGGCCGAGGCGAAGCAGCGCTGGAGGGCCTTCTGGGCCGGCGAGCGACTGGATCGCCCGTGCATGCTGGTCACAGCGCCACGCGACGGCCAGCCGCTGCCCGAGCCCCCTGCGGACCCCGAGCAGCGCTGGACCAACATCGACTACCTGATCGCCTACGACGAGGCGCGGCACTCGTCCACCCACTACCTCGGCGAGGCCGTCCCGCATGCCTCCGCTCTGATGATCGCCTGGTCCGTGGCCTATGGAGCACCAATCGAGTACCGCCCGGACACCGTGTGGATCGGCCAGCTCATCAAGTCATGGGATGATCCGCCGGACTTCAGGCATGATTGGCAGGACGAAACCTGGCGGAAGCTGAAGCAGACCGTCGCCGCCATCGCTGAGCACGCCCGCGGCCGGTACTTCGTCGGCGTGCCGCCGATGCTGTGTCCCAACGATCTGCTGTGCGCCTTGCGCAGCCCGCTCGACTTCCTGGCCGATCTCAAGGACCACCCCGCGAAGGTGGAGGCGGCCCTGCGAGCCATGCGCGCGAATCTCATCCGCATGCACCGGGAGCTGGCGGAGGTACTGGACGCTGATGCGCTCGGGTACGGTAACTGGTGGCCCTTCTGGTCGCCCGAGCCCTTCTATGCGCCACAATCGGATGTGTCGTGCATGCTTTCACCGGAGATGTTCGAGCGGTTCATCGTGCCGGAGCTCGAGGAGCTCTGCCGGGCATGGCCGAACGTCTTCTACCACCTCGACGGCCCCGGCGCCCTGCACCACCTGGACCGCTTGCTGCAGCTTGATTTCATCGATGGCATCCAGTGGGTGCCGGGAGCGGGGCAACCTGGTGGGTGGCAGGCGTGGCGAGAGCTCTACGTGAAGGTTGCGGCCGCAGGGAAGCGCGTGTGGTTTGGCTGCGCACCCGGTCAGATAGAGGAGATCATCCGCACCATTCCGCCGGAACGCCTACTGCTCTCGGTGCATACAGGCTCGCGCGAGGACGGGCAAACGTTGCTGGAGGCTGCGAGGAGATGGACGGTTGAGCACTGGCCGCCCGGCCGCGGCTGACCGTTGGTCTGCAGCACCCCGACGCATCGCAGGAGTGACATATCGGATCATGAAACGGATTGCCGTTGGCCAGATTCTCCAGGAGTCAAACAGCCTCAACCCGCTCCTTACCACCCGAGAGGACTTCGAGGCCTTTGGCCTGGTGACCGGCTCGGACGTCATGGGGCGCTACGGGCACGTGGGCGAGCTGGCGGGCTTCGCGGCGCTCTCGGCTGAGATGGGGGAGCCGGTGGAGTGGGTCGGTCTGGTGCGAGCGGTTGCCTGGTCGGGCGGGCCGCTTGAGGGTGGTTTCCTGCAGGACCTGCTGAACGGGATCACAGCCGGCCTCCGCGAGCGAGGGTCCGATGGGGTGCTCATCTCGCTGCACGGCGCTCAGTGCGCGCAGGGCGAGCCGGATGTCGCCGGCCGCATTCTGTCGGTGGTCAGAACGGCCGTCGGCCCCGACACGCCGGTTGTGGTGACGCTGGACCTCCACGCCAACATCACGCGCCGGATGGTGCAGAGCACGGATGCTCTGGTCGGCTATCACACACACCCGCACACCGACCACATCCAGTGTGGCCGGCGCGCCGCCCGAGCGCTGGCACGCCTGGCAAGCGGCAGGGCGCGGCCGAACATCTCGGCCCGGAAAATCCCGATGGTGACCAGCGACGACGGGCGCTCCACGGACCGCGGCATCCTGGCGGGATTGTGGGAGCGGATTGTCGAGGCCGAGGGCCACGACGACGTTCTGGCGGCCGGCCTGTTCCAGGTGCAGCCATGGCTGGACGTCCCGCAGCTCGGCTGGGCCCTGTACCAGGCTCACCTTTCCGCTGAGCCGCCGCTCGACCCGGACCGCGTGAGCGAGGAGTGCTGGCAGACGCGTCGATACTCCGAACGGGAGTACCTGCGGCCCAACGAGGTCGTTGAAGCCGTCCTGGCGATCTCCGGCCGGCCGGTGGTGGTGTCGGAGGGGCACGATGCCACAAACAGCGGCGCTCCGGGCGACAGCACGCTTCTGCTGAGGGCGCTCGTTCAGGCGGAGATCCCTCAGGGGGGCGCTCTGACGTTCTGTGTCGATCCGGGGTCAGTCGGCTGGTGCTTCGAGGCGGGTGAGGGCTCGTCGGTGGAACTGGCGGTGGGTGGCACACGCTGCCGCTACTGTCGCCCACGGACCCTCACGGGCCGCGTCGAGCGACTGGGTGAGCTGTCGTACCGCCTCACGGGTCACGGCGGCTACGACCTCCCCATCGCCATGGGACGCGCTGCCGTCGTCGTGTCGGGTGACGTAACGCTCTTGTTGACCGAGAGGACGGGGCCCGGCAGCTCGCCGCTCATGTACGAGGCGATGGACCTCGACCCACGAGACTTCAAGATCGTGATCGCCAAGAGCCCCGAGGGCTTCCGGCGGGACTACGAGCCGTTGGCCGCGGGCATCCTCTACTGCGCCGCGCCGGGCTGCGCGACACCGTACCTCGAAGACATCCGGTACTCACGGGTCAGCCGCCCCGTCTACCCGGTGGATGACATCTCGGACATCTCGGAGGCACCGTGGGCTGGTGAGATGGCGGAGCCGAGGGGGGGAGAAAGATGAAGCCGCTGGACGGTCTTGCCGCGCTCGTCACGGGCGCATCGAGCGGGATCGGGGCCGCCATCGCCGTGCATTTCGCCTGGGCCGGCGCGCGCGTTGGCGTGAACTACCGGCAGAATGAGGCGGGGGCGCACGATACGGCCCGGCGAGTGGACGAGGCCGGGTCCGAGGCGATGATTGCGCGGTGCGATGTGGGTGTGGCGGACGAGGTGGACCGGATGTTCGCCGCGATCGATGCCCGGTTCGGGCGATTCGACATCCTCGTCAACAACGCCGGCGTCACGCTCAAGAGGCCGCTGTTGCGCACGTCCGAGAAGGACTTCGACCAACTGGTCAGCACCAACCTCAAGGGGGCGTTTCTCTGCTCCAACCGCGCGGCAGAGCGGATGATCGACTCTGGCGGAGCGATCCTCAACATCTCCTCCGTCCATGCCGCCCGGACGACCTACACCTTCGGGGCCTACGCCGCGACCAAAGGCGGGCTGGAATCGCTCACCAGGGCCCAGGCGATCGAGTTCGGCCTGCACGGCATCCGCGTCAACGCGCTCCGCGTGGGAGCGGTGTCGGTCGATCGCGACCCCATCCATCCCGGTACGGAGGAGCACGACGCCTACATCAGGAGGCTCCTCGTGGCGCGCCCCGGCGACGTTGAGGACATCGCCGGGCTAGCGCTCTTCCTGTGCTCGCCACAGTCGGCGTTCATCACGGGAGCGATCATCGACATTGACGGCGGCGCGGGCGCAATGGCAAACGTCCCCATCGACAGCAGCCAGGTCGACCGCACGCAGTTCCTGCCGGAAGGCCACACGCCGCCGGAGGAGGGCCGATGAGGAGCGACGAGCTGTTCGAGCAGGCGAAGGCCGTGCTTCCCGGCGGCGTCTGTGCATCAACCCGCCTGAACGTGGGCCTGGGTAAGCCGATGTACGTCAGGGATGCGAACGGAGCGCGGTTCACCGATGTCGATGGCCGGGAGTACCTCGACATGTGTTGCTCGCATGGCGCGGTGCTGCTGGGGCACGCGTACCCCCCTGTGCTGGCGGCAACCGGCAAGGCGGCGGGGCTCGGGATCTGCTGTTCCTTCGATACGGAACATCACGTCGCGCTGGCGGAGACGATCTGCCGGATGGTCCCGTGCGCCGAGCGCGTCCGGTTCACCAACTCCGGCACCGAGGCGACGCTCCACGCGCTGCGCCTCTGCCGCGCTTTCACTGGCCGAGACAAGATCATCCGCTTCCTGGGGCATTTCCACGGCTACCACGAGTACACGTACATCGGAGGTCATCCGCCGAAGTCAGCCCTTGACAGCCCGTCGCGGTTCGTTGAATCCGCCGGCATCCCGTCGGACATGAGCCAGTACATCATTGCTGTGCCGTTCGATGACCTCGAAGCAGCAGAGCAGGCAATCCGCACGCACCGCCACGAGGCCGGCACCGTCATCCTGGAGCCGGTCAACTACAACAACGGCTGCCTCCTGCCGCGGCCGGGCTTCCTCGAGGGCCTGCGCCGGCTCACGGTCGAGCACAACATGCTGCTGTTCTTCGATGAGATCCAGTCGGCGTTCAAGAAGAGCCCCGGCGGCGCCCAGCAGGACTTCGGGGTCACTCCGGATATCTGCACCATCGGTAAGGCGCTCGGCGGAGGGCTCCCGCTGTCGGCGATCTGCGGCAAAGCCGAGATCATGGATCGCTTCAAGCCCGCCGGCGACGTGCAGCACAGCGGGACCTTCAACGCGCCTCTGATCAGCATCCTGGCGGGACTGGCTTTCTGCCGGGAGATCCTGAAGCCCGAGTTCTACCCTCACCTGCTCGCCAAGTGTGAGCGCTTCCACCAGGCCCTGGACGAGGCGATCGAGCGCGTTGGCGCACCCGTCGTCGCGCCCCACCACGGCGCCCGGTTCGGCCTTCTGATGGGGCTGGAGTCTCCGCCCGTCACCTACCGCGACACTCTCGAGCATCGGAAGGACATCATGCTCGCCTTCGTGAGGGAGACAGCGGAGCGGGGCGTGTACTTCCACGACTACGGAGGCCAGGCGTGCCATCATGGCTTCAGCGCAGCGCATACGGACGAGGATCTGGATCACGTGCTTGAGGTGGTTGAGGAGGCACTGGCAGCCATCAAGGGGCTGTTCGCATCGAGCCCCCTTGAGTCGACACAGGGCGCCAGCCGAGAGGCCGCCAACAAGGATCAGGAGGGGAGAGCCTGATGGATCGCCGCCACTTCGTCACCGCGACCGGCGTCGCCAGCGGAGCTGCTGCCCTGGGAACCGCCGGAAGCCGTGCTCACAGTCAGGAGGACGCCCCCGTGCACCGAGTGCCCGTGCTGGCCAACGATCATGTCGTCATCTACGAGTCGCCCGATCCGAAGCGCGTCTATGCCTACACGCCCGGCATCTGCCGGCTGGCGAGCGGGCGGCTGGTCGCGACGCTTGACAGGGGCGGGCCGGGCCTCGCCGAGTTGCCGGGCGTGAAGCGGAACGGCGAGCTCTTCCGGGGGATGATCTTCACCAGCGATGACCGCGGGAAGACGTGGACGCCACGCGCCGAGACCCCCATGCTGCACGCGCGGCCCTTCGTCGCGGGCAAGAGCGTCTACGTGCTCGGCCATTCGGGGGACATCCGGGTCGTGCGCTCCGATGATGACGCGGAGACGTGGTCGGAGGCGGCGGAACTGACGGACGGCCAATCCTGGCACCAGTCCGCCTGCAACGTGCACTATGCCAACGGCAAGGTCTACCTGGTGATGGAGCGCAATACGAACACCGACCCGAAGTTCAGGGGCTGGGCGGTCTCGAAGCTGGCGCCGGTGTTGATGGCCGCGAGGTTGGAGGATGACCTGACCCGGCGCGAAGCGTGGACGTTCGCCTCTGAGCTCAGCTTCAACCAGGCCATCGAGACTCACGGCAAGCCGCACATGATCGGCACTCCATTCTACGAGGTCGGCAACACCGCCCCCGACAACCCGGGCGATCGACGCTACAACGCCCCCATCGGCTGGCTGGAGACGAACGTCGTCCAGTTCACCGACTCGAACCACATCTGGTATGACTCAAACGGCCGCACCTTCCACCTCTGGATGCGCGCCCACACCGGCACGACGAACCTCGCCTGCATCGCCAAGGTCGTCGAGGCCGACGACGGCACGATGACGACGTCGCTTGAGACCGCCCCAACGGGCGAGCCGATGCTCTATGTCCCCTGCCCGGGCGGCCAGATGCGCTTCCACATCCTGTACGACGAGCCGACGAAGCTCTTCTGGTTGCTGTCGAGCCAGTCCACCGACTCGATGACGCGGCCCGAGTTGATTCCAGCGAACCGTTTCAACCTCCCGAACAACGAGCGGCATCGGCTGGCCTTGCACTTCTCGACGAAC
>CBFDAZ010000201.1:0-8228 GCA_965602825.1 uncultured bacterium | reverse complement strand
CCCGTGTTCACCGCCAGGACAGCATGCCCGCGCTCGATGATCCGCTCCCGCAGGAACGCGTACTCCGCGCCCTTCGTATCGAAGGCCCCTATCATGCAGATCGTCTTGCCCATGGCCACTCCTCCTCCCGCCGGCCATCCGGCCTGTGCATCCATGCTCTCCCACGCGTCAGCTCGCGGACATCGTCGCCCATTGCCCCTTCTCAATTCTCACCCCCGCTGCCGCAGACCTCCGGGGCCGGTTGACTGGCAGAGGAGGTCGCGTCCCACCTGTGGCACAATCTTGGATCCCAGTAGGGCCGGGAACGCCTCAGGAGGAGGCCAAGGCGATATGAGCCATGTGATGCGCGGTCGGCTCGTCGATGAGCTCCTCGACCGGATCAGCACACTGCCGGTCATCGACACCCACGAGCACATGACGATGGAGGCCGACTTCCTACAGGGAAGCTACGACTTCGCCGATCTGATGAGCTACGTCGGTCTCGATCTCGGAATGGCCGGCCTGCCCGCGGAGCCGTGGGGCGGCGCGCAGTGGGCGCCCCGTGAAGGCGACAACGTTGACGGGAAGTGGCAGCGCATCAAGCCCTACTGGCGCCACGTTCGGACTGGCGCCTACGCCCGGTCGTACCGGCGGATGCTGAAGGTGTTCTTCGGTGTCGATGACCTCGACGACGAGACCGTCCATCACATCAGCGACCACATCGCCGACTACCAGCGCGCGGGCGTCTACGACGAGTACCTGCACGGGAAGTACGGCATCCGCGCCATGCTTCAGGCGCAGGGACCCGGTCCAACGCCCGAACCGGAGCACTTCGCGCCCGTTTACTGCTTCGATGGACTCGCCGGCGCCTTCGCGGCCGATTCAGCCCGGCAGTCTCTCGGCCAGGAGTTGCCCGCCAGCTTCGAGGACTTCGGCGACCTGGTTCGCGCGCACCTTGACGCCGCGGCGGCCAACGGCGTCGTCGGCCTGAAGATCGGGGGAACGGCCCGGCGGCGCCCGTTGGACTTCGGGCCCCATTCGGCGGAAGATACGCAGGAGTCGTACCACTTCCTCCTCGAGCAGGCGGACGGCGACTGGGAGGATCCCGACACAGCCGCTCCCCTGAAGCCGTTCCAGGACGCGACGCACTGGGTCGTGTTCGAGAAGGCCGGCCAACTCGGCCTCCCGATCCAGGTCCACAGCGGCCTGGAGTTCATGCAGCCGTGGGACGGCAGGCCGAGCTGCCTCATCCCGAGCCTCATCCGTTTCCCGGACACCAGGTTCGCCCTCTTCCACGGGAGCTACCCGCACATGGCGGAGTTGACGGGGCTCGCGAAGAGCTTCCCGAACGTCTACCTGGACCTGGCGTGGTTCCATCTGCTCTCGGAGCGGCAAACGCGCGCCTGGCTGGCCGAGTGGCTGGACGTGCTGCCTCACAACAAGCTCTTCGCCTTCGGCGGCGACGTGTTTCTCTTCTTCGGCATCTGCTCGCATCTAGAAATCGCGAGGGAGAACGTCGCGGCCGTGCTCGCCGAGCGCGTGGCTCGGGGGCTGTGCGACCTCGACGAAGCCGAAGGGACCGCGAAGCTCCTCTTCCACGACAACCCGTGGCGCACGTTCAGATTCGAGAACTGGAAGGGCCACCAGAATGCCGAGTGATGCTCACGCGCGCGTCGCCCGCATGCGCAAGGTCCTCCGCCTCGAACGCCCGGAACGCGTGCCGTGCGGCGACATCGGGATGGTCGAGTACCGGCCCGACGTCTACCACTTGGGGGAGGCCGAGCCGTTGCCGGAGCCGAGCCAGGTCGGGCGGACGAGAGATGGCACGCGGCACGTCACGCGCGACGGCGGCGTCTGGGCGACCGATGCGAAGGCCAAGTACCGGACGCCTGAGGACGTGCTGGACGTGAACCTCGACGAGTTCGAGGTCGAGGCCGTCGGCGAGCCCATGCTATCGACAATGGCCCGCCTGCTCGCCGAGCGGGCGAAGACGCACTTCCCGGTCCCCATGCACTACGGCACGCTCGTTACGCGGGCGACCATCGAGTTCGGCTGGGAGCCGTTCCTGATGGCGCTGGTGCTTGACCCGCCGCGGTTCTCCAGGATCCTGGATCGCTTCGGCAAGGCCTCGCTGGCCGTCGCTCGGGGCTGGGCGCGGACCGATGGGTCCGAGCTAATTGTGATCCACGACGACATCGCGGGCACGCGGGGGCTGCTCCTGAGCCCGGCTTACCTCCGCAAGCACACCTTCCCCTGGTATGCCCGCCTCTTCGACGCGATCCACGAGGCAGGCCGCAAGGTCCTCTACATCAGCGACGGCAACTACATCGATGTCCTCGACGATCTGCTCGCACTCGGAGTGGACGGCCTGTACGTGGAGAGCAGCTCCATGAACCCGGCCGAATTCATGCGGCGCGGGGGGGAAGACAAGCTCTTCCTGATCAAGACGGACTCACGAGCCATCGACTTCGGTACGCCGGAGGAGATCCGGGAGGAACTGGCCGTCCTGCGCAATCTGCACCAGGAGTTCCCCGGCATGATGATCTACCGGGGCGGCGGCAATCCCCGACCCGGCAATGCCGAGGCCTTTGAGGAGGGCTATCAGGAGCTGCTGGTCTATGAGTGACGGCGAACGCACGCTCCCGCCGAGCGCTGACCTGCGTGTTCAACGGTCTTGCCGCGCGGCACCTTGAACCGACAAAGATGGCGACGGACCGGCCGCCCGGCCGTCCGGCGGTGCTGAGGGGTAGGAGCGGTTTCAACCGCGATGCCGTTTGTCGTCCGTGACCACGGCGTCGGGTTGGGAAACCCGACCCACGGACGGCTCGAACGGCGCGGGTCGCGACCACGTCAACAACAAGGAGACGCAGTCGAATGGATGACCAGACCTATGAGTTCCTCAAGCACCTCATCGACACCCCCAGCCCCAGCGGCTACGAAGAGCCGGCCCAGGCCGTGGCCGCCGAACGGCTGCGCGACCTCGGCGCCGAACTCAAGGTAGACGCCCACGGGAACCTCTTCGGCAAGGTGAACGACGGCGGCCGGCCCCGCATCGTGCTCACCGGCCACGTGGACCAGATCGGCATGATCGTCCGCCACGTCACCGATGAAGGCCTTCTGCACTTCGAGGTCATCGGCGGCGTCAATCCGCACGCCTTCTATGGTCACCGCGTCGACGTGCACACGCGCAACGGGCCCGTGCGAGGCGTCATCGGGCGCACGCTGCCTCACTACCAGGAATCGGACGCCCAGCAGAAGGCGATGAAGTCCTACGAACACTGGATCGACATTGGCCTCTCGGATGGGGAGAAGGTGCGTGAGATGATCCGGGTCGGCGATCCGGCAACCTGGGTCGCGCCGGTGGAGCGCCTGGGCGAGAAGTGCATCACCGGGGCGGGCATCGACGACAAGATCGCCGTGTCCTGCGCGATCGAGGCGTTGGCCGATCTGGTGAGCGCGGAGCCAGTGTCCGCCGAGGTGATCGTGCTGTCGGCCGTGCAGGAAGAGGTGACTGGTGTCGGGGCGGCCGTAGGCACCTACGCCGCCGACCCGGATCTGGCGATCGCCGCGGACGTATGGCCCATGATCTCGGATGTACCGGGGCACGACAAGAAGCGCTATGGCGAGCTGAAGCTGGGAGGCGGACCCATCATCTTCCGCGGGGCGAACTCAAGCCCCATTGTGGTGGATCTGCTGTGCAAGGCCGCCGGGGAGGAGAACATCCCCTACCAGTTGTGCGCCTGGCCGAGGTCAACGCCGACCGATGCGTCGTCCATCTTCCGGGCCCGAGAAGGCGTCCCCACGGGCATCATCGGCATCCCACAGCGCTACCTCCACAGCCCCAGCGAGGTCGTGCACCTGGAAGACGTGGAGAACACCGTGCGGCTGCTGGCCGCCTGCGTACGGCGCCTGAAGCCCGACATGGACTTCACGCGCAGTGCCGCGATACTTGGTTAGCCCGCATGATCCGCGATGCACTCACGGTTGGGCCCCCGTACAGGGCGCAGGAGACCGCTATCAGCCCGTCTCCGGCTTCCTGGAGTGGGACGATAGGCGCGACAGCGTGCTGTATGGCAAGCAGCCCACACAGCTAGAGTTTTCTGCCGGAAGGGTGCGGCAGACCGGCTCTTTTTCAAAAGAGCGGGTTGCCCGCAACGTTCGTGGTCAATGGGCCGGGCGAGTAGCGCTCTGCAGGAGTGATTCGCATGTCTGACAGACCCCGTGTGCGAGATCTCGGGCTGCAGCCGGGCACACTCCCGACGGGTCAACTGAACGCGATCACCGATGTCCATGGCGTCCTGGTCGGCCACACGACCCTCATCGAGAGCGAAGACGTCCGCACCGGCGTCACCGTCGTTCGTCTGGCGAATCGCGACTTGTTCCGCGACCCCGTGGCTGGCGCCGTTCACGTTGAGAACGGTTTCGGCAAGTCCGTCGGGCTGATGCAGGTGCAGGAACTGGGACGCATCGAGACACCTATTGCCATCACGAATACACTGTCGGTCTGGACGGCTGCCGAGGCCCTGGTTGACTGGACCCTTCAGAGCAATCCAACCCGGAGCGTCAACCCGCTCGTTGGCGAATGCAATGATAGCCAACTCAACGACATCATCGGCCGTCACGTTACGCGCGACCATGTCCTGTCCGCACTCCGCGACGCGGCGGGCGGCCCGGTCGCCGAGGGGAATGTAGGCGCAGGCACAGGGATGAGCGGCTTCGGCTACAAGGCCGGCATCGGCACGTCCAGTCGGGTCGCGAAGGCTGCTGGCGGGACCTACACCGTAGGGCTCCTCGTCGTCTGCAACACCGGCGCCCCGGGCGAGCTGATGCTGGCTGGGCTACCTGTCGGGAGGGCCTTGCGGGAGAGAGACGCGGCCGAGGCAGCGCCCAGCCCTCCCAACACGGAGGACGGCTCGATCATCATGGTCCTCGCCACCGACGCCCCGCTCTCATCGCGGCAACTGGGCCGGGTCGTCCGCCGCACAACCCACGGGCTCGCCCGCGCCGGCGGCATCTCCAGTCACGGCAGCGGCGATGTTGCCTTCGGCTTCTGTACCGCCAGGCCGTCCGCGGAGTTCGATGAGAAGCGTGACATCACCGCCCTCTTCCGGGCCACGGTCGAGGCCACGGACGAGGCCATCGGCAACTCAATCCTCAAGTCGGAGACGACGCAGGGCCGCGAGGGAACGGTGATCCAGGGGATCCCCGTAGACGTGCTGAGACAGATCATCCGCGCTTGAGGCGGCCGGTGATACAGGGCCTGGGGCACGCTGCCCATGGGGCTTCTGCGCCCGGAGGGCGTCGATCGGGAGGCACCACGATGTCGTCAGCCGTTGCGACGCTGTTCGCGATGGGCGTTGTCGCTTTCCTGGCCGCCCTCACGCCCTGTTCGGCGGAGTGGCTCACCAGACACCACGAAGAAGCCCCCTGGGACACTACCGGCGACCCCGCGGACCCCGACGCTGAGGTCGCTGCCGGAGCCACGATACTCAAGTACGCCGATAGCACCTACGTCCACGCCATCCACCGGCAGTACCCCCAGGCCTGCGGGCCGGCCTCGCTGGCGATGATGCTCCGGCAGCTCGGCTTCGACCAACCCGACACTCCCCTGCAGCTACCGGGCAACGTTGATTCCGCGCCCGCTTCGCCCGGGCCGACAGTTGATGTTGGCTACGTCGGCTCGATGGAGCACATCATGTGGCTCGGCTTCCACCGTCTCCGGCTCCGAGAGGACCGCCGGGAGTGGAATGCCGACAACCCGGACTTCATGTCCCCCGAAGGTGACCTTAACACCGCGCCAGGCCCGGCCAAGGTCACCACACTCGGCCCGAACGGGGAGATGAGCTATCTCGGCTTCGCCCCAACCGGTCGGGTGCCCAACTGGCTCTGGCACGCCCCTGGCGTCGGCACGCGAGGCGACGACAACGGTTGGGAAAAGCTGCCGGGGATCATGAACTACATCGTCGCCCAGACGTGGGGTCGCGGCTGCCGCGATGCCCGACCGCTCACCGCCTTCTCCCGGAACGACGACGAGGTCCGGGCCTTCCGCCGAATCGCGAAGGGCTTCATCGACCACGGAATTCCCGTCTTGCTCGGGATCGACTCCGGCGGCCACTTCAACGTCATCATCGGCTATCTCGGCAACACCGAGAAGGTGGAGGAGCCGTTCTTCATCTACACGGCCGACCCTCTCGACGGGTGGGGCAGGCCGGAGGAGCGGCTCCCCGGTCGCTGGCGGCGGATGAATGCCATCGGCGAGAACCTGTTCAACGGGAGCAAGCTCATCTACCAGTACGTCTGCTGGAACCAGCACCTCAACGGCGGCTGCGACGAGGGCGGATGGGCGCGCGAGGTGGACGAGCGCAACGGCAGCGACTGGCTCTGCGGCCGGCCCGTGGCGCCTGAGGATCCCTTGCATGATCCCCTGGTTCAGCACGCTACGGGACCCGACAAGGAGTGATCTGGACCGTGTATCTCGCCAACATGGCCTTCCTGTCGCTCTGTGGCTCGGCAGCCCGAGCCATCGAGCCCACCTCCGCGGAGCACTCGTCAATCTCGCAGCGCTTTGACGAGTGGCTGCTCGGGCAGCGGCCTCCGCTGCCACCACCTCCGGCCATCGAGGTCCTTCGCCACGACTACGCCCGGCCGGAGCGACGCCGATCGGTGCTCCTGACACCCATCCGCATTGGCGACGAGCACTTCGACCGCGGCCTCGGCACGCACGCCACCAGCCACCTGCGCTTACACCTCCCGTCGAACGCCACTCGCTTCACGGCAAAGGTCGGGACCGACAACAACTACGACACGCGCGGCGAGCGGGGCAGCGTGACCTTCAGCGTGCGCCTCGGCGACCGCGAGGTCTTCTCGTCCCCGCTGTTGCGTGGCCCGGACGCGCCCGTCCCGGTGGATGTGCCGCTCGAGGGCGCTGAGGCAGTCGATCTGGTAGTCTCAAACGGTGGCGACGATGACAGTTACGACCAGTGCGACTGGGCGGACGCAGCGATCATCACCGACGCAGGCGAGCCGCTATGGCTCGACGAGATGCCGATCGTCGATGCGACCTGGCTGGGCAGCGGGCCGCCGTTCTCCTTCCGGCTCGGCGACACGGATTCCGCCGAGGTCATCGCCCGCTGCCAACTGAACCGCGAATCCGAGCCTATCGATGGCACTCGGAGTCGCCATACACTCACCTACAGCGACCCCGACACGGGACTGCGGATAGCCGTCGAGGCCATCCGCTACCGCGACTTCCCGGCCATCGAGTGGGTGCTTCACTTCCACAATGCCGGCGCAGCGGACAGCCCGATCCTGGAGGATGTCCGGGCGCTCGACCTCACGGTCCGCCGGGCGGGCGGCCCGAGAGAGCAGTTCGTCCTCAACGGCGCCCGGGGCGGGCTGTGCACTCCGGAGGACTTCGAGCCGCTCCGCATGCCCCTCCGTCACAACGAAGCAGCATCGCTGAGCGCACGCGGCGGCCGATCCAGCAATCGCCATCTGCCCTTCTTCAATCTGGACGCGGTTGGGCGAGGGCTCGCCGTGGGTGTCGGTTGGTCCGGCCAGTGGTCCGCCGACTTCGCCTCCGATGCCCGGGGTTACTCGCGCGTCCGGGCCGGGATGGAGAGAACCCACTTGCGGCTGCGTCCCGGCGAGCGCATCCGAACTCCCCGCGTCCAGTTGATCGCCTGGGAAGACGATCCCCTCCGCGGCCACAACCTCATGCGGCAGCTCATCTACCGGCATCACACGCCGCTTGTCTCCGGCGAGAAACCCCTGCCGCCCGTGCAGTGCAATACGTGGTTCCCCGTCGGCGACGACGGCAACCAGGCGAACGCCGCGAACCAGATCGAGCTCCTGGAGGCCTACGCCCCGCTGGGAATTGAGTACATGGTGATGGACGCGGGCTGGTTCGTGGGAGGCTGGCCGGGCGGTGTTGGCAACTGGACGCCGCGCGAGGACACTTTCCCGAACGGCCTGAAGCCGGTCGGCGAAGCGGCGCAGAAGGCCGGCATCAAGTTCGGCATGTGGTTTGAGCCGGAACGAGTCACCGAGGGCTCATGGCTCGACCGGGAACACCCGGATTGGCTGATTGGGATCGAGGGCAACGGCACACGGCTCCTCAACCTGGGCCTGCCGGAGGTTCAGGAGTGGTTCGTGGACATGGTTGCCGGCTACATTGAAGGCGTGCCGCTGGGCTACTTCCGCCACGACTTCAACATGGAGCCGCTGCCTTACTGGCAAGCGGCGGATGC
>CBFDAZ010000200.1:0-8257 GCA_965602825.1 uncultured bacterium | reverse complement strand
GAGAAGCAGGGCCAGACAACCGGTCTCCACGAGGCGATACTGGGCAGCGGCGTGTTCCTCGGGCCACTCATCGGGGGGCTCATCGCTCAGCACCTGTCGCTTCGAGGGCCGTTCGTGCTTGCCGCCGTGGTGTTCGGCCTGGCGATCGTGGTCCAGTTGCGGATCTGGTCGGCGATCGGCCAGTCGAAGGAGGAACGGGGCGCGGCCTGAGGCGCGATCAGCCCGCCCATTCCGAGGCGAAGAGGTCCTCCAGGAGTGTGTCAGGCGAAGGTTCGGGAGAGGACTCCGCGAAGGCAACTGCTTCCCCGATGGTCCGTTGTGCACGCGCCCGGATCTCACTATCCAGTTCGTCGTCC
This sequence comes from uncultured bacterium, assembly GCA_965602825.1. Taxonomy (GTDB): domain Bacteria; phylum Armatimonadota; class Zipacnadia; order Zipacnadales; family VGFC01; genus CBFDAZ01. Next base: position 7,901 of record CBFDAZ010000200.1, on the reverse strand, counting down.
AGGAGACCGCGCTCGACGAGGGCTTCCCGCATGAGCTTGATCGCGTCGCGCTCGGCCCAGCGCGCTTCCTCCTCAGACGTGCGGTACGCCCGTCCATCGCTCTTGGAGTGCCCGAAGATGCGGTACGTTCTCGCCTCGATGAGGGTCGGTCCCTCACCCGACCGCGCACGCGCCACGGCCTTCCCCGTGACCTCGCGAACCGCGAAGTAGTCCTGCCCGTCCACCAGCTCTCCCGGCATTCCGTACCCGGTTGCCCGCCTCCAGACTTCGGGCTCGCCAAACGCCTCCCCGATGGGCGTGCTCATGGCGTAGAGGTTGTTCTCACACAGGTACACGATCGGCAGCGTCCACAGAGCGCCCATGTTCACCGCCTCATGGAAGGCGCCCTGGCCGGTGGCGCCCTCACCGAAGAAGCAGAGGGTGACCTTGCCCGTGCCCAGCATCTGCTGCGACAATGCGGCGCCCGTCGCCACCGGGATCATGCCACCCGTGATGCCGTTTGACCCCAGGAAGCCGATGCCGAAGTCCGCCATGTGCTGAGATCCGCCGCGGCCGCAGGCATAGCCTGTCGCCTTGCCCCAGAGCTCGGCCATCACGCGCTTCGGGTCGCCGCCCTTGGCCATGAAGTGCCCATGACCGCGGTGCGTGGACGTCACGAGGTCATCAGGCTGCAGGGCCGCGATGGCGCCAACCTCGGTCGCTTCCTGTCCGGCGCAGAAGTGCGAGGTGCCACGCACCACACCCGTTCCGTACAGGTCATTCAATGTCTCCTCGAAGCGACGAATGACCAGCATGGTTTCGTAGTGCTTCAGCAGTTCTTCGCTCATGGTCTCCCCACAATCACGGCGCAGGCCAGGCCCACCGGGTCGGACACCGCGATCATCAGCGGACCGTCCGGCAAGCCCTGGCAGATTGCCGCGCAGATGTCCATGGCACACGCAGCGCCGAACGGGCGGCCGTATTGGCGGGGAGGTTCAAGGCGCTGCACCTCCCGCTCGGCCAGGCCCGCTTCCGCCAGCGCGCGTTGGCACGCAGCCTCGGTCGCAGCGCCCTCATTGGACGGCTCCGTCGTCAGTCCCACGGCCACTATCTCGGCCAGCGCCTGGTGCTCTGAGGGTTGGCCCGGTGACGCTGGCTTGAGGGCCAGGAATGCGGCCCCCTCGCCGGGGATGAAGTCCGGCCCGATCCGGCTTTGGTCGTCGAGAGCGGCATACAGGGTCTCCGACAGAGCATCCACCCCACCCGAGATGACAAGGTCCGCCCGACCGTCAGCGATCAGATCCGCCCCGAACTGCAGCGCCGCGCCCGACGAGGCCATGCCCGAGCAGAAGCTGGCGACCGGCCCTCGGATGTCATACTCGATCGAGGCGAGGCTCATGGGCGTGTTAGCGAAGCTATGCAGGAAGAGCACCGAGGAGGCGCGCCTAGCTCCGCGCGTCTGCACTCGCTCCGTATGAGCCCACATCGAGTCCAGCGCACCATACGCCGTGCCCAAGGCTAACCCGACCCTCTCGGGCGGGACAGCCCCCACCTCCACGCCGGCATCCTCCAGAGTGAGCGCACACGCCGCCAGCGTGAGCTCCGAGCAGCGATCCAGGTAGGTCTTGGCCGACTCGAGGTAGTCTTCGACCGCGAAGTCCAGGCACTCGGCCGCGAGGTTGTAGTCGTAGGCCGCCGGATTGAAGGACTGGACTTCGCGGATTCCCTCTCTCCCCTCGGCCAATCCCTCGGCGAAATCGTCTCTCCCGATACCGATGGCGGATATGGGGCCCATGCCCGCGACAATGACCCGATTCCTAGTCGCCATTGGCCCCTCCTTCCGCGATCCTCCGGAGAACCACGCACGCGTTCGATCCGCCGACGCCGGCGGAGATCGAGGCCGCGCACTCTACGGGGGCCTCCCGCGCCTCGTTGGGGACGTAGTCGAGATCGCACTCCTCGTCTCTCTCCTGGTAGTTCACCGTGGGCGGAACGATGCCAGTGCGAAGCGTCTGAATGGTCGCGATCGCCTCGGCCGCGCCTGCCGCGCCCATCATGTGGGCAACGGCGCCCTTGATGGACGAAACAGGGATGCCGTAGGCGTGCTGGCCCAGGACGGTCTTGATCGCGTGGGTTTCCTCCGGGTCGTGCGCTTCGGTTCCCGTTCCATGCGCGTTGACGTAGTCGATATCGTGCGGCTCGACCCCGGCATCGCTGATGGCCCCGGCCAGAACGCGAATCATGCCCCGCGCGCCCTTGTCGGGAGCCGTCAGGTGGTATGCGTTGTTGGTCTGCCACGAGCCCAATACCTCAGCCAGGGGCTCGGCTCCGCGGGCCTCGGCGTGCGCCAGGCTCTCCAGGACCAGCACCGCCGCCCCTTCGCCAAAGAGCGTGCCTGAGCGATCGGCGCTGAACGGCCTTATCTCCTCGCGCGTCATCGTGGCGAGGATGCTGAGGCCGGCCAGGCACGACGGGGTGAGCGAATCGTGGCCTGCCGCAAGCATCACGTCAGAGCGTTCGTGCCGGATTGCCTCCAAGGCGCAGGCGATGGCGGCCGTGCCCGAGGCACACGCAACGGACAGCAAGGCCCCCGGGCCCTGGAACTGGAACGTCCTCGCCAGGTGGGTGAGGGGCGAGTAAAACGAGGCCTCACGGAAGCTCGCGTTCATCGGCAGGCTCTCGACCCGCCGGTGGACGTGATCTTCCCAGGACATACCGCCGCCGAAGTTCGTGGACAGGAACATCCCGGCGCGAGCGGGGTCATGGTTTCCGCCGTTGAGGCCGGCGTGGCTGGTCGCCTCGTCTGCAGCCGCAAGCAGGAACTGGGTCGCTTCATCCGGCGGCGCGTCCATCCCGAACGTGGCCGGATTGAACGCCCAGTCGCGGACCTGGCCTGCCTTGTCGTTCCGCAAGCCGTTGGGGTCGAACTTGGTCAGCGGCGCGATGCCGCTCCTGTTGCTGATGAGGCCCTTCCAGAACGCGTCGAGCCCCGTCCCCAAGCATGACACGATGCCCATGCCGGTGACGACGACCCGCGGCCTACCTGTGTCTGACGCTGCTGACATCCAGTGACCTTCTTCGGGGATGCGGACATATCGATCCGGGCGTCATTGGTGTCCGAACTACCCACTAACAAAAACCAACCTGCCCGCTCAAGTTCCCAGGCGAGTGACCGCACCCGGTGGAGTTCCCGCAAAGTACTACATACCCGGAATCAGCGAGGCTGCGTCGATGGAGAGGACGAAGTCCGCGTTGGGGTTGGGGATCCACAGGCGCTTGAGGGAAGCGTCGCCCCGCTCCGCGGCGACAGGTAAGCACGCCCGCAATGCGCTCGGCTGGCGCCGGGCCCAAGGCCCCAAGTCGCGCGGCCATGGTGCACGGCCCCTTCCGGCGCTCGCGCCTTCGACCGTCCTCGACAGTGCAGGACGCGTGCACGGGTCTGCGGTTCCGGCAGACAGCTACATCCTCAGGCCGCCGTCTACCTGGAACACCTGGCCCGTGATGTACGAGGCCTCCGGGCCGGCGAGGAACCGGATGAGGCTTGCGACCTCCTCCGGTTCGCCGAAGCGGCCCAGGGGGATGAGGTCGATCAGCGCGTTGCGCCGGGGCTCTTCCATATCCGCGGTCATCGCCGTGTTGATGATGCCGGGGGCGACGGCGTTGACGGTGATTCCTTGAGCGGCCAGCTCTCGGGCGGCCGCCTTGGTGAAGCCGGCTATGCCGGCCTTGGCCGCGGAGTAGTTGACACGTTTCATGTCACCCATCAGGCCGGCATCGGAGGACAGGCTGATGACTCTCCCCCACTTCGCCCTCATCATGCGCCGGACCGCGGCCTTGGTGCAGATGAAGGTGCCCTTGAGGGAGATGTCCACCACGTCATCCCATTCCTCCGGCTTCATGAAGGTCAGGTAGTTGTCCCGGATGATGCCGGCGTTGTTGACCAGGATATGCAGCCCACCGAGTTCGGAGGCGATGCCGTTGACCATCTCCTTGACCGCGTCCGCGTCGCGGACGTCGGCCTGGCAGTAGATGGCCGGGACGCCCTTCGCCTTCAGCTCGTCGAGCACGTCCGCGGCTTCCTGCTCCGGTACGACGTCGTTCACCGCGATCGAGACCCCGGCATCGGCCAGAGCCAGGGCGACCGCACGTCCGATGCCGCGGGCTGCTCCGGTTACCAGTGCCACTCTCGGGTCGGGGACTGACATTTGCGTGGGCTCCCTTCACGTGAGCGGGAATCCCGCGTCCCGACGACCGGGCGCCATGAATGGCGCCCCTACGGGGAGGGCCTACATGGGATCGTGGGTGCCCACTCAATCCTTGGCGTGTTGCGCCAGGTACGCCGATACGTCGCGGTCGGTGACGCGGCGGCTTTCGCCCACGAAGGCGGCGACATCCTCGAGGGACACATCGTTGTCGCGCGCCATCCGCCGGGCTTTCGGCGTGGCGCGGACCGCACCGATCTGCGGCGGAGCCTTGGGAGAGGGAATCTCCCCTTCGGGCCAGTCCAGGCTCAGCCTCGCCTCTTCCTTTGTGGCCTGCAGAAGTGCCTGGTTCTCGGCCTCGATGCCGCCGGGAACGTCATCGCCGGCCTCCCCGATTACGCCGATCACGAAGCCCACCGGAACCGTGCTGTTTTCCTCGGCGAAGATCCTCAGCAGCACGCCGCCCTCCTCGGGCTCGTACTTGAAGGTCGCCTTCTCGGTAATCAGCTCAGCAACGGCCTCGCCCGGGGCAACCGAATCGCCCTCGCTCTTCAGCCACTCGCCGACGGTCACCTCGTCGAGGTTCTCCGCCCATTTCTCCATGCGAATAAGGTGCACGAGGACGTCTCTCCTGAGCGACGGCGTTGGGACACGGCAGGCGATCCGAGGGGCGACGACGCGGGCGCCATGAATGGCGCCCCTACACAGCGCCAATCAACCGGGGCCCGCAGACCCCTGCGCCAAGCCCCTCCCCGGAACGTATCGCGCGAGTATATCACGCGCTCAAAGGGAGCGTCAATCAGAGCCGCGGATGTGGAGGAGGCGAGGTCCCCAGCGCGAACAGGACGTTGTGTGTTTGGGGAGACGCCGCTGGATTACCGGCCAACCAAGGCTGGCGCTGCGAGGTGCAAGATGATCAGGCTTGTCATGGACGAGGCGCACGGGTTGTCGCTGTTCGAGATGGGGGCCGCGCAGGTCGCAGCGGTTGACGGCATGCTTCGCGACGTCCACGCAGCTTTCCAGGAGGAACAGGGGCTGGACATGCAGGCCCTTCGCCCACGATGGCGAGCATGGACCAGGAGCCACGAGGAGGACGAGCACCGGGACGAGAGCGTCGAGGTCGCGGAGAAGGCACGCAGCGACGGATTCAAGGTCTTCCTGCTCCTGGGAATCGGCGGGTCGGACCTGGCACCCCGCGTTATCCACGAATGCCTGAACGACCCCTGTCACAACTCGCTGCCCGAGTGCGACATAGGGCCGGCGCTACAGGTCCACTTCGGCGGCGACACCTTTGATCCGAGGCGACTGCGAGCGACGCTTGCGCGGCTCAAACGAGAATGCCTGCTCGACAAGACGCTCATCAACGTCGTGAGCCGCTCGGGCAAGACTTCCGAGACCTTCGCCGCCCTGATGATGGCCCGCCAGGAACTGGCGACGGTTGGTGTCGCGAAGTGGCGTTCGCACGTTGTGGCGACCACGTTGGCGGACTGCAAGAGCTTGCTGTACCAGATGCACCAGGAACTTGGCGACGGTTTCTACGACATCCTGCCCGTGCCCGAAGGCGTCGGCGGGCGTTTCTCGGCCGCTTCGCCGGTCGGCCTGCTGACTCTCGCGGTGAGCGCGAAGGGCGACCCGGGCGAGCGAGTTGACAGGGCGCTGACGGGCTTCAGAATGGGGCACCAGCAGTGCTTCGACCTTCCGCCACTGGGCCCCGCCAACACCGCCTTCCGCCTGGCCCGCTGGCTGCACTTGGCCGAGGCGTATGCCGGGAAGACGACGCTTGTCTTCCATAACTACGCCGATGACCGCTACCTGGGCGACTGGTTCACGCAGCTCTACTCGGAGTCGATCCAGGAGCGCGGAGCGGGGCTCAACGTCATCCCGGCCCGCGGCCCTACCAGCAACCATTCGCTCCTGAACGGCATCATCGGCGGGCCGCGAGACAAGGTCGTTGTGTTCGTGCGCTGGGAGGATCTGGAGCCCGGTGAGGAGCAGCCGACGGAAGTGGTGGAGACCTGTGAGTTGCAGGGCGACCTGGAGAAGCTGGGCGGCCTGAGGCTGACGGACCTACAAGAGGCCTCGTGGGAGGGCACGGCCGAGGACCTCACGGCCAATGGCATCCCTAACATGACCCTCGTTGTGCCCAGACGCGACGAGACCGGGCTGTTCAACCTGCTGCGGGTGCTCATGGATGCCGTCGCCATCAAGGGGCGGCTCCAAGGCCTGCATTACACGGATGCCGGAGAGATCAACTTCGAGGAAGAGCTGACCTACTTGCAGCATGGCGTCGAAGGCTCCAAGCAGGGCATGCGCGAGGCGCTGGCCAGAATCCGTAAGAAGCGCGGGCTGGACAAGTAGCTGAGGCTCCGCGCACGAGCAGTAAACCGGTGTCGCCCGCGGAAGGTCAGTAACTTGCGGCTGCGGCTTGCCGGGCCGCCGGACTCCGGCGCACCCGTCTGGTTGGACACACTTAAGGAGGGTTGGCATGAAGACAGGTACCCTGGTATGCGTATTGCTCGTGGCTGTGTTGTGCGTAACGGCCACCTCCGCCGACCTGCCGCTGAACCAGGTTGTGCTCTTCTCGAGTGGTGTCGGTTACTTCCACCGGGAAGGGAGTGTGCAGGGCGAGGAGACCGTTGAGCTGAGCTTCCGGACGGCGCAGATCAATGATCTCCTCAAGTCGCTGGTACTTCAGGACTTCGATGGCGGCACCATCGCGCCCGTCACCTATGCCCCCGAAGAGCCCATCGAGCGGGCGCTGTCGTCCTTCGCCGTGGACATCTCCGACAACCCGGCGCTGTACGAATTGCTGAACCAGCTCCGGGGTGTGAAGGCGGAGATCAAGTCCTCCGATGGCACCAAGACGGGCACGATCGTGGGGACGGAGACCCAGCAGAAGTCGGTGGAGGAAAGCATCCTGGAGTTCGAGGTCGTCAATCTGCTCACCGAGACGGGGCTCACGCAGGAGCCCATCTGGCACATCAAGTCGATCCGGGTCCTGGATGAGAAGGTGGATGCCGACTTGCGCGAGGCCCTGGAGGTCCTGGCCGGGAGCCGGGATGTGGACAAGCGACCGGTCACCCTTTCCTTCCGAGGGACGGGCGAGCGTCACGTCTCGGCCGGTTACCTGCTGGAGACGCCCGTCTGGAAGACGAGCTACCGGCTCGTGGTCGAGGAGGAGGGCCTGTTCCTGCAGGGCTGGGCGATCGTGGAGAACACGACCGATGATGATTGGGACAACGTTGGCCTGACTCTGGTGTCGGGCCGCCCGGTCAGCTTCACCCAGAACCTCTACGAGCCCCTCTACGTGCCGCGGCCAGAGGTGCCACCCTCTGTCGCCGCCATCCCCCGCCCTCGGCTCTACGAGCGGGCGCTCGATGAGTACGCGGAGCTGGAGGAGGCAGTGGCTGGGGAGGAGCCGGCGCCCACCCGGGCAGCCAAGATGGCCGCGCGGCAGGCTCCTGGGTCAGTCGCGTCCGGAGCTCTTGCGGCGGCACCGCCGCCGGCGCCGCTCCCCCCGACCGCACCTGCCTTCGCGCTGGGCGAAGCCGGAGCAGCCGCGATGGCGGCAGGAGAGAAGGTTGGCGAGCTGTTCCAGTACGCCATCGATCAGCCCGTCACGATCGGCCGCCAGAAGTCGGCCATGATCCCCATCGTCCACCAGCCGACCGACGGCGAGAAGGTCTCGGTCTATAACGCGGGCGCCGATGCCAAGTTCCC
>CBFDAZ010000199.1:0-8271 GCA_965602825.1 uncultured bacterium | reverse complement strand
TCGCGGACGAGGGCGTCCGCGCTCCTACGACAAATCTTCGAGGCAGTTGGGCATGAGCGCGGGCTCACCCCGAAACCATGAAGATAGCCGTTGTGCCGGCGCCTTCGGGCCCGCTACGCCGACGGGCCTGGAGACCCGTCGGCACGAACGACCCCCAAATCTTCGAAGCAGGCGCTCATGCCGCGTCGCGGCACCCTGAAACGATGAAGATAGGCGTTCTGCCGACGGCCTGCGGGCCGCTACGCCGACGGGCCTGGAGACCCGTCGGCACGAACGACCCCCAAATCTCCGAGGCAGTCGCTCGTGCCGCGAGGCCGCCCCCCTGAAATGAGGAACATCACACCGCCCGCCACCCCTGCCGGCGAGGGCGCCGGCGGTCCCAGGCAACGTCAACAGCATCACCACCCGCCATCTCGCGGACGAGGACGTCCGCGCTCCTAACGGCCGATCTTCGGAGCAGCCGCGCATGCTGCAGTCGCGGGACCCGGAAACGACGAAGATGACGACTGCCACCGGAACCAGCAAGGGTACCAGTGCTCCCGCGAACGACCGCAGGCTGGAAGCCTGCGCCACGCAGATCCTCGAGGCAGTCTCCATCTCAGAACAACACGCTTCGCGGTCCACCTAACGCTCCGCGACCTCGGCCACCTCAGCGAGGGCTGTCGGCGGCCGCCACGCACTCGCTGCGCATGCCTCAAGCGCATCCCAGCGGCCGCCCCAACTCGTATACAAGACCCCCAGGCACTCCTCGCCCCGGAGTCGCGAAGCCAGGCATACCTGCGCCCAGCCTTCCGCGCAAGTGACATCGTACCACGGCGATCCGGTCGTGGCGAATCCATGTCCCCCGAAGTAACGGAGACTCTCGGCCCCCTGCTGGAGCGGCTGGTTCGGGCCGTAGAACCACACGTTCAGGATGATGTCGCCGGGCAGCAAAGGCAGAGCATCAACAGTCGGATCCTGGGCGAACTGCAGCCCGTTGTGATAGGGGTTCACGGCATCGGCCCACATCATCAGCCGCACGTCGGGGTCGGTCTCACGCGCAGCCTCGTATAGCCGGTTCACGTCTTCGGCGAAGAGCTGCCCGTTGGTCATGCGGCGGGCCCGGCAGCGGCTGTCGGTGTTCATCTGCGCCGGTTCATCATGACCGATGTGAACGTATTTCGGGGACAGATGGCGGACCGTGTTCTGGATGGCCCGTACCATGATGCTGGCCACCCGCGGCTCTGACGGGCAGTAGGGGCAGTTCTGCGAGTCGATCCGGGATACGTAGTCGTAACTGGCGTAGACGGCGGCTCCGTCGGGTATGCGCCCCCCCGGTAGACGCTTGATCCGATACGGTTCGGCATCGGGACGGTAGACGTGCTGAGTCACTCCGTCCAGTATCTCGTAGTCGCGCTCTTCCCGGTAAGCAATGCCCTGGGCGTTCTCAATGACGATGTCAGTGGCCTCTGTCCGCAGGACGTTCAGATGACGCAAGGCGACGGGCTCCTCGCCCTGCAGCACGATCGACTCACGTTCCACCCAGGTTCCCTCCGCGACCATCGGATCGATCGCGAGGACGATGTGCCCCCAGCCGAAGCTCTGCAGCTCAGGGATCGGTTCGAGGCCGTACGATCGGAAGTCGGCGAAGGCCTCCTGGGCGAGACGGCACTCGTCCTCGTCGTCCAGACGCCACCAGATATCGTCTTCGATCACCACCGCGTTGAGCCGCAGAGCGGCGAATCGCTCACACCACGCCAGACGCGCTCCGCGGGCGCGGGGAAGCCCGGCCATGTACGTACCGCGGAACGGCAGTTGAGGCCGATCCTCCAGTCTGGCCGCGATGAGCTGCCACTGGCCCCGAGGCGTCCGATCGAGCAGGGCAGGCACGGCCATCATCCCGTAGAAGGCGCCCAGCTCGGTAGGAGCCACCACACGGACGCCGGACTCGCTGCACGAAAGGACGTAGCTCTCCGTCGCCGGCCAGACAAGGGGCTCGCGCCTCGCCGACCGCTCGATTGTGGCCTCCAGCAGCGGCTCGCCCTCTCCCTCCTCCACTCCCACCTCACCCTCCGTCATCTCCGACAGTCTCTGCCGCAGAATGGGAACGCCTTTGCGGAGCAGGCCGACGGGGGCACCGCTGACCTTCAGATAGAGCAGCTTCTCCAGACGGAGGTTCCGGTCCGCGCCCACGAACTGCGCTTTCATGGCCCCGAACCTGTCGGTCGGCTGACCGACCACAACGTTGTCCACGTAGGCCAGCAGGCCGCGGCCCCGGACGTCGACGCGAACGGTGGCCCGGCCATCCGCGGGCGACTGCAGAATGGCCTGTCGTCTCTCCCAGCCCGTGGTCGAGGCGTCCACGGTCAGGTCCGCCAGGGCCGTGTCTCCCGACCACACGCCGATCGTGACACTCCCCTCCTCGAGTCGCGGCACAGCAAGATCGGCAGACAGCAGCACGTTTCGCTCGGGCTCAAGCTCTATCTCCTGCTGCACACCGCCTTCAGCCTCCGCACTTGCGCGGAGTTCCAGCACGCTCTGGCCGAGACGTCGATCGGCCTCGCCGCTCAGATGAGTCGATTGCCAGATGATCTCTCCCAGTTCGCCATCGGTGATCCCATAGATCTCGGCGTACGCATCGCCGCGGAAGCCAGCCGTGCGGATCCACACCGAGGCCTCGTACGCGGTGTTGGGCTCGCATACCACGTCCTGCCAGATGCGCGAGATGCCGGGCTTCAACTGCTCCAGTCGGACCGACCTCGCTCCCTCAACGGCCTCCTCATCGCTGCTGAAGATCGTCTCGCCGACGTTGTCCTGCTCCCAGTCGGTCAGGTCGTCGCCCTCGGCCTGCTCGAAGCCAGGATTGCGCACCTCGAGATCGCCGACCCTCACCTGATCGAACGATACGGTACCCGTCCCCATCTGGATCCTCAGGTATATCCGGAACTGGCGATAGCCACCTGAGCTGAACTCCGAGCCGTACCGCATCCACCCGCCCGGAGTCGTCCGCCGCACCCCGACGCCCCTGCCCGTCCTCTGCCACGTGGCGGCGCCCTCGGCTTCGAAGTCGCCGTTCAGGACCTGAGCAACACCCAAGCCAGCCGGGAATGACGCGAGGAGAGCCAATACACCCAGTAATCTCGTGCAACCCATCCGCAGTCCTAGCGCACGTAGCATTCGACTCACCCCAGCAGCCGCTACGCGACAGTCGTCAGAGCCCGACCAGGGACAATCTCCGCCAGTAGCGAACCGATACCTGGTACCGCTATCCATACCAGGTATTTGCGCACGGACTGCCCCTTTACCTGCCTTCCGGCGCCAGCCGGTAGCGTGCCGGGCGCAACACGGTCCACAGTGAGCGAGTGATGAAGTGCCCGTCTTGCGGAGCGACGCTCCCGGCGACAGAGCTGGAGTGCACCCGGTGTGGGGCGCATGTCGGGTGGTGGGTCAGGTCCGCCGAGGGGCAGGAGAGCGGCCCGTACAGCTTCCTGGAGATGCAGACGCTCATTCGCCAGGAACGCATCTCGCCGCTGGACAAGGTCCGCATTGGTGTCATGGGTGCCTGGCGCCCCGCCCCGGAGATACTCCGACCGCAACCGACACGATCTGGCTCGGTCGCCCAGTCGCAACCAGTCGCCCAGAAGCCAACGGCTCGCCAGCGGCTGCGCTCCCTGGCTCTGCCCCTCGGCGCGCTGGTCGTGCTGGGGCTGGTGGTGGCCGGCACCATCGTTGCCAGAGCGCGGGCTCGGACCCCCGCGGACGGAGCTTCCCGGGCCTGCCTGAGTAACCTGCGGCACCTGGCGTCAGCGCTGCGAATGTACGCCAGTGAGAATGACGGCCTTCTACCTCACTGGCACGGGTGGGCTGCAGCCGCCCTCTGGCATCTCGATGACCCTCGGGCCTTCCAGTGTCCAGCCGCGCCCACAGAGCCCGGCTACACCTACAACGCCGCTCTGGGCGGGGTGCCGCTCAGCCGGGTTCCGAAGCCAGCGGAATGTGCCATGCTGTGGGACTCCGGCGCCCTCGGCCCGGCCGTCGGTCTGACCACAGGTTTCAGCGCACCCCGGCATGATGCCGGCGATAACTTCGCGTTCGTGGACGGACATGCCGCCTGGCGCAAACGGGGGAGTCGTGTGAGGGTGAACGTCCTCCGGCAGCGATAGGGGTCTCAGCCCCTCAGAAGGGCATCACTACCGGCGTCAGGGCAGGACCCAACAGCGCAAGCTGCAGCACGGTCAGAACCGCCGTAACGAGCACCAGAGCGCGCTTGCCCGGCGCCGCGGAGGAGAGCCAGTGTCCCGCCCAAAGCACCAGCGGCGGCATCATGAAGAGCCACACGCGACCGACTTCGCCGCGAACGCTGCCCGACAGGTTAAGGAGCAGGAGCACCAGCACCCCGGCCAGGCCCACCAGATCGGCTTGTGACAAGCCACGCCAACCCCGCCGCACTGCCTCTCGGCCCGCCCCGATCACAGCGATACACAGCGGCAGACCCAGGAAACAGGCAAACTCTACCACATTCAGCACAAGCCATGTCGGGTAATCCCGGCGGAAGCCCACCCAAGTGAACTCCCGATGGGCAGCCATCCCTTGCCGGAGGATCACGTGCAGCTTCATCCCGCAGGCCACGTGTCCCACGAGAATCACCAAAGCGACGCCACCAGTGAATGCCGCAACGCTAAGCCAGGCATGCCGACGGCCCCCCCGTAAGGCACACAGAACGGCGAGCGAGCCGGTCAGGAGTCCCGCCGCCATCGCTCCGAACGACACCAGGAAGCCCGCGCCAATCACTAGCCCCGCCACACCAGCCGGGAGCAGTTTCCCTCCCTGCAGGGCCCGGAGCATCAGCGCCATACCCGCTAGAGCCAACAGCAGCAACAAGGAATCCAGGCCCTGGAAGAAGAGCACCGGTGCCGGACTGAGGGCAAACAACGTGCACACGGTTAGCGCCGTCGAGCGGCCGGCCGCAGCCCGCGCAAGGAGGAATAGCGGTACCAGCGAGAGCGCGCCGCACGCACCAAGCACCAGGCAGCAAAGCAGGGCCGGTCCCACACCCTCCAGCTCAAGCGAGACGCCCGGGAAGGCGTTGACGCCGGCCGCAATTCCGTCGCGCGGTGCGCCGACGACAATCTCGACCAACCTGTCGAACGCCGAGTGCGGGAAGAGAGGGCTCTCATACGCCCTGATGCACAGCCAGTAGAAGATGACGGCACCGGGGGGATGGGTGGCAACGTGGTGGTGGCCTCGGGTCATCTCCAGCGGGTAGCTACCAACGAACTCGCCGAGATCCGATACCCCCCATGCAGTGCTGAAGTACTCCGTACTGACCGGACTCGCCGTAGCGGCAATCAGCAGGAAGCTCGCATCAGAGGCCAGACCCAGAACGGCCAGTTGCAGGGCGAACGCTAGTGCCACAAGCGCTGCGAGTACGAGGGCGTCCGATCGACAACGCGCCCGGATGCGCTGGAGCCCCAACCCGCCGACGCACATGAGGCCCAGGCTCAGAGCGAGAACCCTCGTCAGGGCGAGCCACGGAACGGCCTTGGCTCGCACTTCCCAGGCCCACGCACCGGGAACACCGATTGGCCGTCCGTCGAGCAACCACGCACCGAGTCCTATGACGAGTGCCGCCTGGGTCAACGCGATGGCGACCGGCCAGGAGCGCAGGCGTCTGCCACGTGCGGAACGTGACTCGCCAGCCTGGTCGGCGCCGGGATGGGGGTCGGTCATGGTTGCTCAGGAGGTTCAGCAGCGGCAAGATCGATGACGAAGCACGCGCCCGGCTCCCCGCCTTCCTCTATACGCAGTTCCCCGCCCATGAGACGCGCCAGTCCCGCCGCGATCGTGAGCCCCAAACCAAGCCCGTGAGGCACCGGCCCACCCCTTGGTCGGTCGCGGAAGAGCGGAACGAAGGCCAGAGAGGACATCTCCGGCCGAAGGCCCGGCCCGTTGTCACGCACCTCTGTCAGCACTCGGTCTTCGGCCCGTTGGGCGCGGAAGACGACTCTCGGCCGATCCGGGCTGACAGCAACGGCGTTCCGGATCAGCGCGGCGCAGAGGTCCACCAGTCGCGCCTCATCGGCCAGAACCGCTTCCGCACCGGGATCGACTACCACCTCGATCTCCGGCTCGGGCCCCGGCAGCTCAGCGGCAATAGCCGGAAGCCGTCGGCCGACGGCCTCGACACTCAGCACCTCAAGCTCAATCGGGAGGCGCTGCGCCGCCAGTTTCTCAGCAGTCACCAGCTCCTCGAACAGGTACGCGAGTCGCTCGGCACAGGCCAGGATCTCCTCCGCGCAGTCCTGCTGACGCTCATTCAGCGGGCCGTGGACGCCTGTGCTCAGCATCTCCGCGAACCCGACGATCGGGTGTAGAGGAGTGCGGAGATCGTGGCTCGCATCGGCGAGGAGCGACACGCGAGGCCAGTTCCACGCCTCAGGCATCTCCGGCTCCGTGCGCTGATCGGGGAACCTCTCCTGGCCCTCGCACGCTCGCCGATAGACCTCGCGGCACGACACAATCTCCATGCCGCAGTCGCGCACATACTTGAGCAGCAGATCGACCGTCCGCGCCTCCCGGCTCATCCGGTACATCGACCAGGCATGCATGGTCGGCATATAGAGGCGCAGCCCGTTCTGCAGGACATAGTCCGCACCCAGACGCCAGACGGCGAACTCCTCCTCCGGGGATTCCGGAGGCGCTGCCGGCACGCCCCACGGCACCACCGGCGGCCAGCGGACAGAGCCCTGGGTGTAGCCCTTCAGAATGTTGTCATGCCAGAGTTGAGGCGGCAGCTCCAGGATGTCGGCGAAGCCGTCCGCGGCGTACCAGTACGGCTGGGTCAGGGGAGCCGGCACCGTCTGCTGTGGCCCGCGAGCATCGGACCGGACGAACCGAATACCGTGCTCGTGGAGCACAGCAAGGAGCTTCGTCTCGCCCTGGAGCCCGTCGGTATAGCCGCCCGGCGTGGTTAGCCCCGTCGCCTCTCGCCCGAACACCTCCTCGATGAGCCGCCGAGGGCGCTCGATCTCTCGCTGCAGCGCCGCGGCGTCGGGGGCCGCTGCCAGCTTCTTCAGGCGAGCGTGGGTGTGGGTGTGTGACTGGATATCGAAGAGACCGTCGTCGAGGATCGCCTTGAGATCGTCGCCTGCAGCCTCCAGCAGCCGCGTCACGATGAAGAAGGTCGCCGGTGCTCCGTGGCGGCGATGGACGGCCGCAACCGCGCGAACCGCCGGCACCGAAACCTCAGGATCGGCCTCGACGTCGTACGCGGCCACGTACATTGAGGGCTTCGCTTCCCCGCTCACCATACAACCTCTCCCTCTCGTGCTAGTCCCGATGCCCCGGGCCGGAGAGCACGCCTAGCTCACACGGTGGCTGCGAACGAACTCCAGCGAGGTGGCCACCTGATCGTCGCTCACCTTCCCAGCGGCCCGCAGATGCTCAAGAACCTCGCTGATCCGGGCCAGGGCATGCAGTTTCAGGCCTTGTTCGGCGAGTACATCCTCGCCGCCCTGTTCGCGGTCGATCACGACCAGCACGTCCTTCACGACCAGCCCCGCCGCCTGCAGGGGCTCCCAGGCTTCCAGCTTGCTGGCCCCCGTGGTGATGACGTCGTCGATGACGAGCACTCTCTGCCCAGGCTCGAACTTGCCCTCGACCTGCTTCTGCGTGCCCGTAGCATGCGCGTCGCGGCGGGCGTAGACGAGCGGCACCTCGGCATGAAGCGACACGGCCACTCCGATGGGCAGAGCAGCGTACGGGATGCCCGTTATGAGGTCGAAGTCAAGGCCACTGGCCCGCTCCCAGATCAGCGAGGCGAGCAGCTTCAGTACCGCCGGCTCGCCGACCAGCACACGCAGGTCAACGTAGAAAGGCGCCACGGAGCCATCCTTCAACTCGAACTGACCGAAGCGAATCGCTCCCACCCGGTGCAGCTCTTCTGACAGCAGCGCTATGTCAGCGGCCATGGTGCCTCCTGGCTGCTCGTCCCCCGCACTAGGAGAAGCGCGAGGCCGCCGCGTGAAGTTTCTCCGCGCCCGCCGCGATGGCGTCTTTGTCGCCGCCGGTGTAGACGAGCATCAGCCGTGGCATGATGTCTTCCGCCACCGGGCAGAGGCCTTCCTCGTAGACGACCTTCCGCGCCGCGTGTGGGCAGTAGACCGGGCAGCCCTTGCCGTAGGCTATCGGCTCGCGGAGCGTGTCGTGGAGGTAGGCGGGCTTGCCGATATAGCCGAAGTTCACCGATACCTCCGCCTCCTGGCAGGCCGCCTTGAACTCGTCGTAGTCGAT
>CBFDAZ010000198.1:0-8314 GCA_965602825.1 uncultured bacterium | reverse complement strand
GGGTAGACGTCCACCTCCGCAGCGGCCGCGATCCGCTTCTGCCACAGGCTCAGGGCCAGCCAAGACCTCCCCCGGACGTGTATGTCGCCGAAGGCGAAGCGACCCCTGCGGTTGGGCGTCGTTGCGTAGCGGAGCACGGTACTCTCGAACCCGGGTAAGGCGGCTCTCAGCTCCCGCTGGGGGGTCCGGAACTCGCGCGGAGGATCGTCCTTGACGTGAATCCTCAGCGTCCGCCGCGACAGGTTCTCGACTCGCAGGCCGATCTCGTTGGCGGTGCCCAGCGAAAGCTTGCGTTCGGGCAGTCGCTGAACCGTGAGCCGGGACGCCCGGCGCGAGAGGCGGTTGTCGGCGACCAGGAGCGCGACCAGCAGGGCGCACCACCCGAGGCTCACCCAGCCCAGCACCGACACCTCGCCGCTCAGGGCCATGAGCGGCACGCCGAAGAGGAAGGCAATGAGGAAGAGCGGCGTCGGGATCATCTGTCGCTGCCTGGTTCCGCCGCGCCTACCTGGGCACCGGAACCTCAGCCAACACCCCCTCGATCACGTCGGCGGCGGACAACCCCTCGATATCCGCCTCCGGCCGCAGGATCACACGATGGCGCAGAGCAGGCACGGCAACGGCCTTCACGTCGTCAGGTATGAGGAAGTCCCTTCCGCTCATCGCGGCGAAGGTCTTGGCAGCCAGCAGGAGCATCACGGAGGCGCGAGGCGAGCAGCCGAGTATCAGGTTGGCACTGTGCCGGGTTGCGCGGATGACGTCACCGACGTAGCTGATAACCGCCTCCTCGACCCGCACGGCCAGGATCTCGTCACGACACTGGGCCAGCTCTTCCGGCGTGGTGCACGCTTCGACGGCGGCTGTCTGATGATGCATCGGGTCGAACCCTTGATGAACTCGCCGCAGCAGCTCGTCCTCCTCCGCCTTGCTCGGGTAGTCAACGCTGATCTTGAGCATGAAGCGGTCGAGTTGAGCCTCGGGAAGGGGATACGTCCCCTCGAACTCCACCGGATTCTGGGTGGCAAACACTGTGAAGTCATCGCTCAGTGGGTGCGTGATCCCATCAATGGTGGCCTGGAGCTCCTGCATGCCCTCCAGGAGGGCTGACTGGGTCTTGGCGGGGGCCCGGTTGATCTCATCGGCAAGCAGGATCGAGGCGAAGATCGGCCCCTTCCGCAGGCTGAAGCTGCCTGACTGTGTGTCGAAGACATACGTCCCCACGATGTCCGATGGCATCAGGTCGGGGGTCATCTGGACGCGACGGAAATCGCGCCCCAGGGCAACCGCGAGCGTCTTCACAAGCAGCGTCTTCGCCGTGCCCGGCACGCCCTCCAGGAGAACGTGCCCGCGCGCCAGAACGGCAACCAGCGCGTGCTTCACGACATCTCGCTGGCCGACAATCGCCTTGGCAACTTGTTCGGAGATGCGGCTCGCGAGGTTCTGAGTGTGCATTTCGCCGCCCGTCGCCATGGGCACAGTCCTCCCAGCATGGTTCACCGTGGGTCTCTTCCAGTCGTCGAGTTGACCGCCTGCTCGAATAGCGCCATGCGCTTGACCAGGCGTGCCAGGCCGCCCTCAGTCACTCGCGGCGCGGCACGCGCAGCCTCCAGATCCTGCAGCAGTCCCGTGGTCTCCTCCCGTGGCACAGCCCGGCGTTCGGCCAGGGCATCGGCCAGCACCTCCGGCGGCGCCCCGGGGGCCACGCCTGCCGCTGTCGCAGTCCGTCGCCGGAAGGCACTCGCGATCTGCTCCAGGGCCCAAGGGTATGCTCGGGCGCCATGCCACAGGCCCGCCATGGCCTCCACGTACTCGGCGGCCGAGCGCCGCCTGGGATCGAAAACCGGAGTGGCAGCGCCGAAACGGATTGACTTCCCGATGAGGAACAGGACGCAACCCGCGAGCGCGACGGCGGCGGCTCGATGCAGCGGCGCTGGATCGACCTCGGAGACCTCGGAGGTCCGAGGCCCGAACCCGTGGTGGTACTCGTCGAAGCAGATGCTTCGGCGCGTGGCATTCGTCCAGAGAAGGTTCGCAACGAAGGCGAGATTGTCTTCGCGGGAGAGCATCGCATTGGCGAAGAGTTGCGCGTCGGCGCTGACGTAGACCTTCCCTCGCCCGTGGCCGAAGGAGACCATTATGAGGTGCCCGTCCGATACCAGGTGGGGGGTCAGGTCCTCGGGCCGATGCGTGAAGAGGCATTCCACCTTGGCGCGTGGGGATTCTGTCTCAGCCCAGCTTTGAGCGGCCTCCTGCCCGGCAAGAGGGGAGAGGGTGTACCGAGTGCCCACCGCAACGCGCTCCACACCGTTCCCCAATGGGGAGGAGGGGGCCGGTTCAGCGACCCTCAGTGATTGGCCCTGGTCGATGATCGCCACGCCGAGTGCCGCTGCAAGGCGCACGTAGGCAAGGCCGGCCGCGGAGCGGAAGGACGAGGGATCGTCCCAGACTCCCTCGAAGGCGACAAGCAACGTCCCGCCCTCCTCGACCCACCGTGCAATCTCGTCGATCTCGGCGTCACCAAAGGCGTATTCGGGGTCGATGATCAGCAGCAAGCCCTCGACCTCATTGAGTTGATCCAGAGGTCGGGTGATGTGCCGCACGCGCAGGGGCGGCTCAGCTACTGCGCAAAGTTCGGCGAGCGCTGCACACCCGAAGGCGTTCTTGCGGAGAGCGGAGTGGTCCCGGGTCGCGTCGCGCCCGACCATCGCCGGGATCAAGGCGACGAACAGCGCGACGAACACACCCACGACGGCTGCCACGAGCCAATATCGCCGGACGAAGCGGCTCATTCCGCATCGGCCTCCTGGATGGCCTGGTGAAACCACGCCCGGCAGCGCGCGACATCGCTTGAGTCGGCGGACCGTCCGCCGTACCACTTCTCATCGAACGTCCGGGTGAACGGTTCAACCACAGCGGCCAGGGCCGGGCGTACCGCGATGTGAGCCAGGTGCTCCCAGTTCGTCTGAGAGGCCGCCCGGGGAAGCACGCCCCTCATCTGCAGACTGCGGATCAGCGCGAGATACAGACTGCGGATGGCCGAGCGATGGTCGCCCCTGGCTGCCGACTCGTCCGCTTCCCGGATCAGGGCTGATGGCCCGAGGGGAGGCGCCGGGCCCGCGGCCGTATCCTGGGCTCTCCGCTCCTGCATCGGCTTGAAGGCCTGCAGGAACGTGTAGGTGATGTGTGCCAGTATGGCAATCAACAGCACAAGGCCAACCGTAACGGCCACGATGAACAGAGCGTAGTTGGTTGCGTGCAGTCCCCCGAGACGGGCCAGGAGCCGGCGCAAACGCAGCAGCAGCCACTGCCCGGCGTTGCGCGGGTCGTGTCCGCCTCCCCGCATCGCTCGCTTGAAGTCAGGGCGGGCGAGGATCTCATCCAGCTTCGCTTCGAGTGCCTGCGCTTCGGGCACGTCGGCGGCCGACGCCGCGCGTGACGCCCGGCGGGTCTGGGCACCTGCCTGCTGCCCAGGCGCCCATGAGAGGACGCTCAGGAAGGCGATCTGGACGGCCACAAAGGAGCCCCTGAGGAGCCTCATACCTGCTTGCTTGCACCCCCTGAATATGGTAAACTCAGTGTGCAAGGGGCGCCCTGGTTCGCTTTGACCTTCGGAAGCAGAGAGCGGGGCGGCCCGATTGTTTCAGGGGGAGCACCTTGGTGGTACAGACCGACATTGATCCCTTCTCCGCATTCAAGCAGCGGCTTGATAAGTTCGTGGATTCGTTTGCCCGCCCGCGTGAGCGCCGGATCGCATACGGTAACCTTCGGCATGAGTACTCGGACTGGGGCGAGGGTGACGAGCAAACCACCAATGTCGCGTTGATCTACGAGACGCCTGGCGGCTCCACGACCCAGCTTAACGTCACCTACGACCATGGGACCGGCGAGTTCAGCTTCCTGAGCCCCGACGGGGCGCAGAGGGTCGCTACGCGCGACCCTGGTGGACCTCTGCAGATGATCGTTGGTGAAGTCCGGACCATCCCGCAACGGCGTATGCAGAGCCTGCAGGAGCAGATTGAGGGTTGGTGCGACGAGGGGAAGTGTCAGCGCGAGTTGTTTGCCGAGATGAACAAGCTCCTGCAATCGGACTTCCTCGGTGGGAGTATCACCCAGCGCGAGCTGAAGCTGGGGATAAAGCACGCCATCGAACTCCGCCGCCATGCTGGGCCCGCCTGACCCACCAGTGCTGAGGTCGCCGGCCGGTAAGCCGGCTTACGCACGACCGCCTGGTCCCTGGATCCTCGGCCTGGCCCTGGCCACTACCCCGCCTCGACCTCGATCGACGCCGCACCGTCAGGAGGCCTCCGTCTCCTCGGCCATCGCGTCAGCAATGAACTCCAGGAACAGATTGACGTACCGGAGGCTGACGCCGGCGGACTCGGCCGTATCCACGATCTCCAGGTGCTCGCCGGCACCCGAGAGCAGTGCTCCGACGGGGCGCTGACAGCTCTTCGCCCCGGCCAGCAACAAGGCGGCCTCTCCTAACCCCAGGCGATTCTCCTCGCGCACCGAGCGGACGGTACTGGTGTCGCTCTGTGTGTAGTAGGCGATGACATCATTGGCGGCGCTGGATCGCGCCGGACCGAGCGCAACGCCGGCGACATTGATCTCAGCCACCAGCGACCGGGTGCGTGCCAGTACGGCTCGGCTCGCCGCCTGACGGGCCCGTTCACGCGCCTTCTCGCCTCGCTGACGCGACAGTTTGATGGCATCGACGGCGATCTGACGATCGGACAGCATGGATCCGGGGCCAAGGGCCTGCTGAAGCTTGATGGCGGCGCTCCGGGAGACGCGGCCGGCGTTCTCCGTGCTGTCGATCAGGTCGGGGACGTCCGCCGATACCGCTTCGAGTTCGGCCCCGCACCGCTCGACGCCTCGGGCCGAGCGAGCGAGGATCGCCGCATCGTCCCGGCAGAGACCTGCCGAGCCTGCGCTCTCGGTCGACTCAATCGTTCGTTTGAGGCTACTGACGACTTCGCCGACGAGCTGGTTCATGCGTTCCAGGCAGTAGACGCTTTCGTTAGACTGCGCGATCGCCAGTCCCGCGTCGGCAGCCAGGCGCTGCGCCGGAGGCGGCAAGTCACCCGGGCGCTCTCCCAGGGCGACCAGTAGTTCCGTGTTCTCCAACGTTGTCTTCGCAACCGGCCCCAGCGCCGTGTCAAGTTTGTCCGTGGCTGCGGCGACGGCGCCCATCGCGGTTTTGGTCCGCTCCGCAGCGTCCTCGATCTGAGCTTTGGCGACGGCGAGTTCCTCAGCCGTAGCAGTCGGCACTGCAGGTCGCGGCACGGAGGTCCGAGCGGCGCGCAAGCCGTCCTGTGCGGCGCTTCGGGTGCTGTCGGCCTCCAGAACTGCGGCATACTCTGTCTCCGCCAGGTCTCGATCGCCCCGTGCCAGGTGGCAGTCTGCCAGCAGAAGTCTCGCGGATGTCAGCTCGGGCTTCAGTTCCAGAGCCTCGGTGAGTCTCGCGATCGCCTCAGAGTAGTGCCCTCGCCGCGCGTAGCCGGCGCCGACGTGTGACAGCATCTCAGCGTCAACCAGCGCGATCTCGGGCTTCTCCTCCTGCCGCGCGATCCGAGCCTTGGTTGGGGGGTGAGTCAGGAACAGCGTATCCAGGCGTGAGGGATGGTCCTTCTCTACCTCCACCATCAGCCGCTCGAAGAAGTCCCTGTGGGCGGCCGGATCGTAGCCGGCGGCATAGGTCACTGCAACGCCGTGGTCGTCCGCCTGATACTCATCATCGCGGCTGTGCTTCAGGGACAACAGGCTGAACCCCAGCTCCGCGATCTCGCCGCCGAGCCGGGTCTCGCGGCCGATGAGGACGGTCGCCAACGAGAGCAGGAGACTCTCCTTGACGGCCTTGACTGAGTCGCGTCCCACCTGATGGCCGATCTCGTGTCCGGTCACGGCCCAGAGTTCATCCTCGGATTCGACGAAATCGAGCAGGCCGGTCGTCAGGTACACGTGCCCCCAGGGCACGGCGGCCGCATTGACGATATCGGTCTCGATGACCTTGAACTGGTAAGGGATGTCCTGGCGCTTCGCGTGACCCACCAGGATGTGCCCCATGGTGTTCACGTAGGAGGCCAGCAGAGGGTCGTCAACCACCCTGTAGTTCGCTTCGATCGCCGCAGCCGTCTGCTTGCCGAGCGTGCGTTCGATGTCTCGGTCGGTGCACCCGGCCAGGAGCAGTGCGAGAAGCGGAACGATCAATCCGGTTGGTTGCAGCCATCGTCGCCATCGAGTCATCCTGGCACACCCCCTCACAATCCTTCGACGCCGTGTAGGGCGGTTGAGTTCCTGCTCTGCGTCTGGCCCGTGCCGCTCGGCTGCCGCACGCTCTGCGGCCGAACCGGGTGCGATCATGCTTCGTTCGTGGCAGCCCACAAGAGGCCGCGGGTGACCGTGCCGAGCACCTCGGGCATTTCAAGGACATCCGGTGTGTGCCCGAGTGAGCAGTAGAAGACGCGGCCTTTGCCGTAGTGCTTGGTCCAGGTGACCGGCATCAGCACGTCTCTGAGAGAGCGTCGAGGGTCTCCGACATCTCGACCTCGAACGCCTCAGCCTCCAGCGTGGGCTTCAGGATCTCAGCGGTTCCCGTAGGAAGATGGCCGTCCCATCCCCCGTAGGCGATCAGTGCTGTCTTCATGCATGTCCTTCAGCGTGCGGGTTGGGCCGACATGGTTGGCATCTGGTCGTCTTCGGCCGAGCAACCAGGCTACTCACGTGCGCTTCAGCAGCACACTCCGCTCGTAGTCGTACATGTCACGAAGCCAGCTCGCGCCCACCGGGGCACCGGCCCGGAGACACGCGTAGTCCCATACAGCCCCGAACGGCAGCTCGCGGCGGCGCTCGAGAAGGGCCAGCTTCTCCGCGCCGCGGCCACTCGACTCCGCCCTCTTGAGATGGGTCGTCGGGTCGAGCATCGCATACAGCAGGGCCTTGCGCAGCGCCCGTGTACCAACCACCCACGCTCCGATGCGATTGATGCTCGCGTCGAAGAAGTCAAGGGCCCAGTAGATGCGATCTACGACACCGCCGCGTACCGCCTCGTCACACAGCGCCTTCACGTCATCACCAAACAGCACAACGTGGTCGCTGTCCCACCGTACGCCGCGGCTGACGTGGACGAGTATGCGGTCGAGGAACTGCATCGTGGAAGAGAGTTTCTCCGCCACACTCTCGGTCGGGTGAAAGTGGCCCATGTCATAGCACAGCACGACATCCCGCGATTGCGCATACAGCAGGTAGAACTCGTGGGAACCGACCGTGTAGTCCTCGCAGCCAATCCCGAACAGCTTGCTCTCGACGGAGTCCACCACACCGCGCATCTTCTGCCCCAGGATCCGGTCGAGCGAGTCCACGAGACGCTCGCGCGGACCCCAGCGATCGACGGTGCTGTCCTTCATCCCGTCGGGAATCCAGATGTTGCAGACGCATGGCCCGAGCTCGCGAGCGAAGCTGCGGGCGATTCGCCGGCAGGCGATCCCGTGCCGGATCCAGAAATCGCGAACCGCGTCGTCCTGGTGGCCCAGAGTCATGCCGCTCTCCGCCAACGGGTGAGCGAAGAACGTGGGGTTGAAATCCAGGCCGATCCCCCGATCCTTCGCCCAGTCCAGCCAGCTTCTGAAGTGCCGTGGCTGGATGGCATCCCGGTCAACCACCTTGGCACCGGTCTCCGCGTAACTGGCGTGGATATTGAACCGGAGACTGCCGGGGATGAGGCTGGCCGCAAGGTCGAAGTCCTGTCGGATCTCGTCTCCGGTGCGGGCCGCTCCGGGGAAGTCGCCGGTCGCCTGGATGCCTCCCGTGCTGAGACCCTCTTCCTTGGTCTCGAGCCCTGCCACATCGTCCGCCTGCCAGCAGTGGATGGAGATCGGTATACCGAGCGCTTTCTTCGCCGCCCGATCCGCATTGACGCCCAGTGCCGCGAACTGCTCCTGGGCGAGCTTGTAGCCGCGCTCAACTTGCCTATCGGTAGGTGCTCTCATCTTAGCGGGCACTGTCTTCGGCATGGCCATCCCTTCTTGATTCGGGCCCGTGTCGACCCGCCCCGGCTGGCAGCAGGTCCCGCAAGGCCGTCTGGGTCGCACGTTGTCAGACACACTACCTCCTTCGCCGACAGGAGGACCCTCGCCTTCTTCCGCCGGCGGGAAGGGATGTGTCGGCGAGCGCCGAATCATATCTGCCACTACCCGCGTGTACAAGCGGCGCCTCGGCGCCAGAGCATTGGTCGCTCAAGGAGGCGACATACCGTGAAAGAGGTCCGAGTCGGTCTCGTCGGCTACAACTTCATGGGTCGGGCGCACAGTAACGC
>CBFDAZ010000197.1:0-8326 GCA_965602825.1 uncultured bacterium | reverse complement strand
ACCACAGCGAAGGTGGTTACTCCCATGCGCTGCTTGCTCGCAGCTCTGCTCTTTGATCTTGCCGGGACCGCGTTCGGTGTCGAGATCGTCTTGCAGGACGGCCTGGATGGTTACCAGGGCACCCACGACTGCCTGCTCTATGCTCCCTCGTCGGTGGCGGATATCAACTACGGGATCCACCCGGGACTCAGCGCCGGCATGAACAGATGGGGCGAGTATCAGGCCGCCATCATCCGCTTTGACCTCTCGGAGTTGCCGGCGAGGCTTACCGTTGAGAATGCGCAGCTCGAGCTGTACGCGGACTCCGACATCTACCCGTTCCGCGAGGTCACTGTTGAGGCCGCCGCCATCGCCCCCGCGAATGCGGGTTGGACTGAGGGAGAGAACGACGGGACGCGTACCCCGGTGCCCGGGACCCCCTGCTGGAACTGGCTGGCGTATGGCGCGAGGAAGTGGGCCGGCGACGCCGGGCTGCGGAGAAGCAGCGTGGATTTCGACCCAGCACTCACTGCCCAAGCGACGGTTCCGGCCAAGGCGCACGCGTGGATCTCCCTGGAACTCCCCCCGAACGTTGTGCAGAGATGGCTGGATGACCCGGGAACGAACGCCGGCCTGCGCATCTACCCCGCGGGGCTGGAGCTCCAGAAGGGCGATGCCGTCTCCTTCGCCGCCTCCGAGCACGACAGGGACCACGCCCGGAGGCCCCGACTGATCCTCACCGTCACGGACCGTCCGGGCCTGGCGGGCGAACTCGATCGGGCCAAGTTCACCCGAACTCTGGCCGAACTTGCCCGCGACGCTGGCGCCTACGCTGAAGAGGTGACGGCGGCCGGGAGGCCTCCGCGAGCTGTGGACCAGCTGCACTCGCTGGAACGAGCCCTCGCAGACCTGACGGACCGGCTATCTCCGCAATCGACATCCGCTGAAGACGTGGCGGCTGCAATCGCCGAACTCCGGGAGCGCCTCACCGAGGCGCAGACGCAGTTCTCCGCCGATCGCGGGGCCGCCTACAACGAGGGCCACGGCCTCCCTACCGACTTCGCCCTGGGTGTCGCGACCTCGATGGAGAAGGTCTTCCGCCGCGACATCCCATTCTCAGGAGCCTTCACCGATCGCCTTCTCATTGAGGCGGCGGGCAATGAGACGGAGGCGGCGCAGGTCATCGTAGTGCCAATTGACCGCAAGCTGCGAGACGTGACGTGGAATGTCCAACCGTTCCACGGACCAGCAGCAGAGGTGCGGATCTCGGTCGTGGCGGTCGGCTACGTGAGGAGCGATACCCCCGCGCTGACGACGCCGACGAGCCCCTCCGACTGGTGGCCTGACCCGCTGCTGGACTTCCTCGACACGTTCGATTGCCCCAAGGGCGAAGCCCAGCCGCTCTGGGTATCGATCACCGTGCCGCCGGCGACAAGACCGGGCACATACTCGACCCGGCTGACGGTAAACGCACGCCACGCCCAGCCCAAGCACATGCGGATCGACCTGCGCGTGTTCGGTTTCGACATCCCCAGAGAGCAGCACCTCAAGACAGTATGGGGGATGAGTGAGCAGAACTTCGCCCGGTTCTACGGCGATGACTACGACGAGGAGTTCGCCTCAAAGTACTTCGACTTGTTCCTGTCACACCGCATGGCGCCGGGAGACCTGTACCGTACTCGTCCGAACGGGAGCCCGGGGGAGGACAACGTCTACCACCTGGCCGGCATCGAGGCGCTGCGCCAACTTCGGGAGGCGGGGTCGGCCTGGTGGAACGTCGGCTACGTGCTGGCCCCCAAGCACGCGCTCGCCGGCGATCCGCCCGAGTACGAGAGCTACGATGAGTACCTGGCGGACTGCGTGCCGATGTTCCGGGCCGAGCTGGAGAGAGTGCGGCAGGCTGGCTGGCCTGAGGGAAGCTACGGCATCTACTTCCTCGATGAGACCAGTGATTTCGAGACCCTGGCCAAGGCAGCGAAGGTCATGCGCGACAACTTCCCCGGCGTCCCCCTCATGACGACCGGCTACGATCGCAGCTACGGCGTGGACGGGGAGTCGCCGGTGGCCGACCTCCTTGACATCTGGGTGCCGCTGACGCCGCGCTACGCCGAGGACCTGGAGCGCATTCAAGACGGACGGAAGTTGGGTAAGAGAGCGTGGTGGTACATCTGCGTCGGACCCCGAGGCAAGGCTGACCTCAACTGGTTCGTCCAATACCCCGCGATACGGGCGCGGCTGCTGATGGGAGCGGCGACGTGGAAGTATCAGCCGGACGGCTTCCTTTACTACCGGGTCGCCGGCTGGATCTATCACGACCAGCCGATCACCTCAGGCCCGATGACCGACTGGCTGCCGCGCTACCATCCCGGCCTGCCCGACGGGGACGGCCAGATCATCTGCGCCGGACCCGACGGGCCACTTAGCACGATCAGGCTCGAGAACATCCGCGACGGACTGGAGGACTACGAGTACTGGTGGCTCCTCCGCGACCTGGTGGCGCGGGCCCGAGACAGCAGGGGAAGCGTGCCCGAGGCCAAGCTACTCGGGGTGCCGGAAGAGCTGCTGGCTGGTCTTCGCGAGTACTCCGAGGACCCAACCGTCCTCTACGGAGTCCGCCGCGACCTGGCGCACGCCATCAAGCGCCTCTCCGGACGGCGGTAGTCTCGCCGCCGGGAAGCGGACGGCGACCGGCAGGCCGGCCGCCGTCACTCATCCGGTCGATTTCGGGCCCTGCAGCGCTACTGCCGCTGAAGGACGATCCTCAGGAACGTCTGTTGCCCCGCCTGATGCTGGAATTGGCGGGCCGCCTGGCGCAGCCCCGAGCCGACAGGCGGTGTTACGCTGACCCTGTACCGCCCGCTGGCGGGCTTCTCGAAGCGGAAGTAGCCGCCCTGGCCGGTCGTCGCTCGGCCAAGCTCCCGGTTGCCGCGCAGCAACACGACCTCCGCGCCCACAACGGGCGTTGCCGCCTGAGCATCCAGATCGACCTGCGTCGCCGCCTCCGCCAGAACGACACCGCCAATGTCGGGTTCGCCGGGTGGGAGGCCGCCGCCGGTGTATCCCAGGATGGACACCTCACCCGAGCAGCCGCCGAGCAGGCACCAGACCGCCAGGACGGCAAGCAGAAGCAACGGTATCGGTGATCTCTTCATAATTGCTGTGCACCATCTCCGCTGGTATTCAACGGTCCTCGGGACGCCTTCAGTGCCTCGGCGTCAAGGTCTTCGTAGCCCACGTCAGACGCTGTCTTCGCGACGGCGGCGAACTGGTTGGCCGCGTCAGCCATCTGCTCCGCCATCGCGGCCTTGGCCAGGGCGAGCCGGGCCGTGACCTCGAGCCTGCGCAACCGCAGCTTCTGGGAGCGACCGAGGCAGCGCTCGAGATGGTAGCGCGCATCATCGGGCCGCCCTTCGGCCAGGTACACCTGCCCCAGGGCCAACTCCGCTTCTCCCAACACGTGGCCGCTGCGCGCCTCCCTGGCTTCCTCGACCGCCGTGAAGGCCAGGTTCTTGGCCGCCGGGAGCTCTCCGAGTTGCCGCAAGCGTTCGCTCTCGAAGACCTTCGAGAGTGCCCCCAGACGGCGGTCGCCGGACATGGCGGCCCAGTCAAGGAGCCGCTCTAGCTGTTCGCCCGCGTCCTTTGGGCGCCCCAGACGGAGTTGACAGATAGCTGAGTTCAGGACGGCCTCACGCATCTGGTCCGGCAAACCGGCCTGCTCCGCTAACAGGCGGAGTGCCTCGGTCTGCTTCAGCGCTTCAACGTAGCGCCCTCGAGCCAGGGAGATGTTGACCCGGTTGGACTCCACATACGCGCGGGCGATGGTGCGCTGCTCGACCGGCGCCTCACCCTCCTCCACAACGTGGGCCGCCGCCTCCAGGCGCGCCTCGGCCTCATCCAGGTTTCCGACCTGCTCCTCGATGGCAGCCAGGGACAACAGCCCCGACCAGCGCGGCCACCAGCGATTAGACGTCGCCACCTGCTGTGCCTGTTCCCGCGCCTCGTCTACCCGTCCCAGAGCCTGCAGGACCCGGATCAACTCCTGCCGGGCGGAGTGCTCCGCCGCGGCATCACCGAGCGCCTGTGCCTTCTCCAGCACCTGCGCGAGGGCGCTTTGCGCCCGATCGAGGTCACCGGTGTGGAACCAGGCGTAGGCCATCTGTAGATTGGCCTGCACGGCTGCCCGCTCATCGCCACACTCCCTGGCGAGAGCCATCCACCGGGGGGCCACAGCCAGCATGCTCGGCGGATCGCCGGCCCGGCGCCACGCCAGGCAGAGGTCTCTCGTGGCCTCCATCAAGGCTTGTCGGTGCTGCTCCGTCTGCTCGATCCGGGCGCCGCGTTCCCTGGTCAGGGCCTGCTGCAGTTCGGCCGCCCGAGTCTCCGCTGCCGACAGCCTCTCCCGGAGCTCTCTGACCTCGGCCGTGGTGGCGGAAGGATCGGTGGAGAAGAACCACTCAAGGGGTCTGCCAGTGAGGTCGCCGATGGTCTGCAGCCGGTCAAGCTGCGCGAGGACGTGCCCGTTCACGTACTGGTAAATGAGCGCCCGAGAGCACCCGAGCCTCTCGGCAAAGCCGGGCAGGGAATCGTAGCCGGCACCCGCTATCGCGGACTGGATCCGCCGACCTAGCCGCTGACGACCTTCGGGGCCTGTGAGATTCATGGTTGGTCAGGCACAGCATAGCTCCATCTGCTGAGCATGTCAATAGGTATGATGTAAAAACACGATCGTATATTTAGAACAGAAGAACCGCTTGTACTACGAGTCAAGCGCGCTCAAGCTGCCTATACTCTAACCAACGACCTAACTGGAAGACCCCGAAAGGAGATCATCCGGATGTCATACCGCACCTTGCTGTCGCTCGTCTCTGTTGGGACGCTGGTCATCGCTCTAACCGGCTGTGGAGGTGGGACAGGTCCCCTGCCGGACGCCGAGACCTCCGCTGTGGAGGGAGTCGTCTATCTACCGGCCGATCGGGGCGCAACTGAGGTGTTCGCCGCCGACGCTGCCGCCCAGAACCCAGAGCCCGCCGCCTACTGCAATGTGGTCTGTGAGCGCGAGCGCGACCGCCACCGGCTGGGCAGTACGTCGACGGATGGACAGGGCCGCTACCGCTTCGAGGGACTCCCGCGCGGCCAGGACGTCACCATCACCGCCGAACTGCCAAGCGGAGAGCAACTGCGGACCCGCCTGCGACTGCGCAATCGGTTCCACCGCGTGGAAATCAGCGAGGGCACGGCCACGCGCCTCGGGGGGCAGCAGTAGGCTCGATAGCGCCTCCTCAGACCGGGCGCCATGCTGAGACGCTTGATTGCTGCAGATAGCCGTAGCGGAAGGGAGCCGGGCGGGAACGCTGCTCGGCTCCCCTTGATTCGGGGGGCACTCGCACTCCCTCCTCCCTGCGCCCTTGGCAGGCCCTCCGAGGGAGACGCGCGAAATGCTCTGGCCAACGTCTCTCCCGGAGGGCTCCGCCTCCATGACCCCCAGGCAGCGCATGTTGGCCGCGTACCGCGGTGTAGTACCGGATGCCGTTCCGGTGGCCCCGGAGTTCTGGTACTACGTTCCGGCCCGGCTGCTGGGCGTGGACATGGTGGCTTTCGAGCGGGAAGTGCCCCTGTGGGAAGCCCTCCAGCACACCTTCCGCCACTATGGGACCGAGGGATGGGGCATTGTCTCCCCGGCCGTCCCCGTGGCCAACGTCCACTCGCGCGAGGATTGGATAGACCTGGGCGAGGGCCGCTTCGAGTCCAGAGTCACCACCCAGACACCATTCGGCACGCTCACCAGGCGTCAGCAGTACGACCGCTGCGAGCCCTCCTGGCCCGTGGAGCGGCCGATCAAGGACTTCGCGAGGGACTGGCCCGCCTACCGAGCCCTCACACTGGGCTCCGTCGAGCACGCCGACTGGTCGGGAGTTCGGCACGCGTTGGAGGCGGTCGGGGAAGACTACCTGCTCGAAGTCGGCCTCGGCGTGCCCTTCTTCGACTATATCGCCGGTGGCCGGGAAGGCGGCCTGGAGCAGGCGGTTTTCGACCTCCTCGAGCACGAGCCGTTCTTCAAGGAGCTCCAGGAGGTCTACATCGACCACCTGCGCCGCCTGACGCGCGAGACCTTCGCTCACAGCGCGGCCGAGTGCGTGTTCATCGGCTGCTCGTGGTCGTGCGTCTCGCTCATTGGGCCGAAGCTCTGGCGTCGATGGGACAAGCCGGTCATCCGGGCCGTCGCTGACGAGGCCCATGCGGCCGGCAAGCTGCTCCACGTCCACTTCCACGGCAAGTGCCGCGAGGTGCTGAATGACTTCGCGGAGTGTGGTGCCGATTGCGTCTGCCCGTTCGAACGCCCGCCCGGTGGCGACATCACGGACGTGGGCGAGGCGCGGGCGGCGCTGGGGGACCGGGTGACCTTCAACGGCAACGTTCACACCGTCGAGACGCTGATTCGCGGGACACCGGCTGACGTGCGGCGGGAGGTGGAGGAGATCTTCGAGCAGTGGGGCCCCGACCGTCGCCGCCTGATCCTCGGAACCGGGGACCAGGTCGGCCGCGAAACGCCGGACGAGAACATCGAGGCGATGATCGAGGCGGGCCGGAGGTTGGGGCGGACGGGCCGCTCCTCGGCATGAGGTCTGACGGCAGGCCCCGACCGCCAAGACACGCCTCGCATGTGGCGCGAATCAGCCAGCCGATCGCCTGTAGCGTCCTACTCCGTACGCCACTGTTTCCCGTCGAAGATCAGCGTGTATGGCTTGTCCGACTTGATCCCCTTCGTCCGGACCACGAGGTCGCCATCCTCGTTCCTCGACATATCCTCGAGTGTGATGTGTGCCGGTCCGGTGGGGTGCGCGAAGGGCCACAGTCCGAGAAGGGCTGTAACCGGCACGTACCTGTACCTGGCCGAGCCATAGCCCACGAACCGGCCCTTGAGTGCGGTTTCCACGTGAGGAACCGGCTGAGGTGGGTTGACGTGCAGGTTCAGCAGGTATTCTTTCAGTGTCGCGGCCTTCCCGTTGGGTTCCGACACGTCCATCCACCATATGAACCGCCCGGCACCCACCAGGGTCTTCTCATTGCCCCCAAGGCTGAACAGCCGCAGGTGGTCTCCCGGCCAGTATCCGGTGCCGGGTTCCTGCGTCTCGTGCAACGCGACGATGTAGGGGGCCCAGAAGGAGTACGAGTACGGCATCTCTGGATCCGTGGATCGCAGGTCGAAACACCTCAGCCTCCCCGACCATTCATTGACATCGTTTCCCACCTTGACCTGGGCCCGCACCTCGTAGATGTGCCTCTGCATCGTCACCGGCATGCGCGTGACTTCCCCGGGGGCTTTGGTGATGGTGAAGTGGGACGGGTCGAGCGCCAGCGGCTCGCCGGAGACCTGCTCGAGCGCCGCGACCCTGACACGGTTCCCCAACTCGGCTCCGGTCGCGGATCCCTGATCCGCCTCGGCCTCGGCTCGGGCGTCGTCGGTCTGGCACCAGAGAAGCACGGCACACGACCCGACACGCAGCACCACCGCAAGGGCAATGCCGGTTCTGCCTGTCATGAGGCCAACTCCTTCAGTGCACGAGGCCCAGGCAGGGATCGCGCGCCTGCCGCTGGTTCCAGTGAGGACACGTGGCAAGGGGTCCTTCTTACAGCTGCGGACGCTCAGGGGTTGGAGCTGGTTGCAGGTCCTGTCAACACAGGCGAGGAATGCGAGCAATCCGGGAACACCCATTTGGGCCTGTTCCCTCGGCTTGACGCCGGGCGGGGGCCGATGCCGTCCGGCGTGCCTCCCACGCCGACGGCCTCCTCAGCCACGGCCACCCTCACGCAGGAACCTCGTCAGGGCCTCCCGCAGTCCGGCCAAAGCCGCCCCGCAGTCGAGGACCGCCTCCCGCATCTTGTCCCAGCGGAGGTCGAACGTGTAGGAGTGGCGGAACACGTGTCGGAAGTCGAGGTACAGACGCAGCGTACTCCTGAGGTCTTCGGTCAGCACGGCGGGCCGGGCGTCCGTCGCCCGAGCCATCTGGTCCAGCAGCCTCCGGTGCCAGACGTCTCCCGTGGGGAGGCCCTCCCCCGTCTCCACGGCGACCCGCTTGAGTAGGTTCTCGACCCCGTTGTAGAACGAGTGGAGCATGGCGGCCAGGGCGGCGAGCTCGATCCCGTCCGGGGCCTCCGACTCGCACCGCCCCAGGAGTGGTCGGTAGGTCGCCAGCAACCGGTCGAGCTGCTCGAGTTCTACGTTGACCTGGGCCGCGAGCCTACCCCACAAGCTGCAGGTCCCCCTCTGCCCTCAGGTAGCGGGTGAAGGGTGTGTCCTCGTCGAGGTCCACCAGACTCAGGGGTCGATCCAGCACGTCGGCCGCCA
>CBFDAZ010000196.1:0-8332 GCA_965602825.1 uncultured bacterium | reverse complement strand
CCCCACCCGCCGCCTGTACGGTGATCGGTCGCTACTCAGGTAGCGCATTGATGCTTGAGAGCTGATCGCGAATCGTGGACTTCCATCTAAGCGCCCGCACCTGCCGCGCATAGACAGGCGTCGAGGCGCTGCATCTGCTCGATGCTCTCGTCGGGGATCTCCCCGTCGAGGCCAATCGGCAGGTTGAGCGTCACGGCCCCTCCCACCGTCTTGCACTCTCTGACCCACTCGAAGAGCACCTCGTCCGAGTAGTGGTACGGCTCGCCGCCCTCGAAGGTGCTGTCCACCGGCAGAAGCGCATGCCACTGGACGCCCTCGATGAAACGCGACTCCGGCACGTAGAGCGGGGAGTCGTCCTCGTGTCCCAGCTTGATCTTCCCGTCCTGCAGCATGTGGACTTCACCGGCGTGGTAGTCCTCCAGCGGCGTCACCGGCTTCAACTTGCCGATGCAGAAGGCGCCGTCGTTGAAGGCCACGATGGCATCCGGGTTGCCCGCCCTGGCGGCAGCGATCCACGCGGGCCAGTCGTAAAGGCTGTTGTGGAAGACCGGCCATTCGTAGCAGCCATCGAACCACCAGCCGTCGAGCAGCTTGCCGAACTTAACCGCATACGCCCCCACGAACTCCTGGTAGCGCTGCTGGAAAGCGGATTGGTCGTCGGGGTTCCAGGCGAAGGCCTGGTGGACGGCCTCTGACTGCGCGCTGACCTCGGCGGGCAAGTAGGCGATGAAACGCTTGCCGAGGGCTTTGACGCGCTGGGCTATCTCAAGCACGAGGTCGCGCTCGGAAGTGTGGCCCGGAAGCGCCTCGTCCAGGAAGGCGTTGGGGCTGCTATAGTAACCCGTGTTCTGACCGATGGTGAAGATGAGCCAGTCCGCCCCGGTGCTCTCGAACTGCGCCATGAAGGCGGCGAGGTCGAAGCCATCGACGATGCGGTCGAAGGCGGCGGTCTTCTCCGCGTCGGTGTCGCCCGGAGGTGAGATGAGGTAATGAACCATGAGGCCATAGGAGCCGTTGTGCATCCAGTCGGCGCGGTGAGGTTGTCCAGTCATGTTGCCCTCCAGATTGGCGTTCTGAGAGGCCAGAGGAACGCAGCGAAGTGCCAGACTGACGGCGAACAGCGCGGGCGCGGTGAACCGCGCCCCTACGCGGGGGCGACCGGACCTGCGCTGGGCGACTGCAATCTGGTGCGTGGATACCACCCTCCAGCACGTCCGGATGGCCGGGGCGACTGCCCGGGTATGGCCATCCGCCAGGCAGGCAGCGAATCCCTTCTCGGGAAGTAGCGACACGACTCGGGTGCGCTCTGCCTCGCCAACGATTCCGCCCGGGGGCGAGCATCGCGTTGGGCGCGGCGAGGCGCACCTGTGGCCGGTGACGAATAGCAGCCGTGGCCTGGACGGGCTGCACCACTTGCTGCGTCTCACATAGACTGGGGAACAGAGGCCGTCATGGAGTGGATGCCGAAAACGGGGACTCGCGCGGTTTTGGGGAACCACCCTCAATGAAGGGACAGACCCCAGTTTTGCCGACGACAGGCGCAATGGGGTCAGTCCCAACGGCTCACCCCCCTCTCTCAACAGCCGCACTTGTACCCGCTTTTCGCAAGCTGTCCCGCAACTTAACCGAGACTCAGTAGGGCAGGAGGCGGGCTGCCTGCACTGAACCTGCACTGAACCCCATTTTCCAGACCATTGGTTGGGTGTGATTTAGTGGGGTTTCGGCGGGACTCCGTTGGTGATGCAAACGGCTTGCCACCGCGGTCAGGGGCACCTGTGGTCTGGTAATTGGGGTGCACTCCCGATCGTCCAGCGCCACATCCAGCCATCGCGCCGCCGTCCAGTTCCACGCACCGACCACACCAACGATGGACCCGCTCTTCTTCACCCCCTGCGTGGTGTCTCCCTCCAGCGCCCGAAGGCGTCACGTCGCATCATCCACGCGGGACCCAGTCTGCCTTGCACCTTGTGTTGCGCCCGGGCGCGATTCGGTTCGGGGGACGCTGGAATCGGGGAACTTCTGGCGGCATGGGGCGCTATGTAAGGGTTGGGGATGCCGGTGAACACTGGCATCCGTGGACTCGTCTCGACATAGGGGGGTAACGCGGGTCTGCCTGCGACAAGCGCGCGGTGGCCGGGGCGTTGCCCCGTTCTGACGTAAAGGGATTCGGCTTCGGGCTGCGAACTTGGCGATCACCAGCCTGAAGTCGGGTGACTGCATCTACCGCGATCTCCCAAATCCGACGCGCTCCTCTGTTCCCTCCGTTGTCGGACCGTGAAGGATACTGGTCTCGCCAGGCTCCGGCAGCGGCCCCCAGAGTGCACGTCACGACGTGAAGAAGGGTAACGAATGATACCACGTTCGAAGAGCCTGATCCCTGCGTGGGCGCTGGTCATCATCCTCGTCTGCCAGGTCGGCCTGATTGCCCAGGAGAAGTCGGACGACGAGGCGGCAGCGACAAGCGCGGCGCCGGCGGATAGTCCGCCGGCGGAACTGCGCGAGAACGGTGCCGGGGCCAAGCCGGACGACAAGTCCGGTCGCCCGGGGAAGCCCGGCGGTGGCAAGAAGGGCGACAAAGAAGGCGAGGAGACAGACGATAAGAAGAAGGAGGACGAGGAAGAGGAGGATTACGAGCTGTCCATTGAGGTCGGCCCAAGGGGGATCTCCGCCTACGCTGTCTCCTGCGATGCTCACCTGTTCCTCGCGACGCTGGCCAGGAAGAGCGGCCTGCGGATGATCGTGGACTCCACGGTCAAGCGCAAGCTGACAGTGAACTTCACGGACGCGAAGGTCAGCGACATCATCACCGACATCGTCACCGCCTATGGGCTGGCGTCGTCGGAGGTCGATGGGATCTTCATGGTGTCCGAGGGCATCCCGCGTTCGCCGTCGTCGTACCTACTGTCCGAGATCGATTCCATCCAGACGCAGTACGTGCTGCCGACTCGGGCCAAGGCGCTCCTGCCGGCCTTCCTGCAGGACCACGTGAAGACGAACAGCGAGCAGAATGCGGTGATTCTGTCCGCTCCTCCGCCGGTGCTGGAGAAGTTCCGGGACGACATCCAGCAATTCGACATCCCCGCAGCACAGATCATGATCGAGGTGCTGATGGTCGAGTTCACGGAATCCAGTCTCGACCAGTTCGATCTGGCGGTGAAATGGGGGAACGATGGGATTGTCGGGCGGCTGCTGTCGTCGGTCGGCCAAATCCTGGTCAGGGGCATCGCCGACCTGCCGCAGGACTTCGGCGTTCGCATCAACGCCCTGGCGGCCAAGGGCAAGGCGCGCATTCGGGCTCACCCGAGGATCGCGACCGTATCGGGGCAGTACG
The DNA here is from genome assembly GCA_965602825.1 of uncultured bacterium. GTDB lineage: Bacteria > Armatimonadota > Zipacnadia > Zipacnadales > VGFC01 > CBFDAZ01. The sequence continues at coordinate 5,001 of CBFDAZ010000196.1, read as the reverse complement.
CGACCATCTTCATCGGCCAACAGCGGTACATCTCAACGCCCATCGAGAGGGGCAGCGGATCGGTCAACTACATCGACGCCGGGGTCCGCCTGAGGATCACGCCGTACACCGGCGGCGAGGGAGACATCCTGGTGGATCTGGAGCCTGAGATCAGCACGATGAGCGCGCTCGATCCGGTCACGGGCTTGCCGGACAAGACGACCCGGACCGCCGAGACGATGGTGCTGGTGCCGGACGGGCAGACGATCATCATCGGCGGCCTGGTGCTGAACGAGATTCACGAGAGCCGGCGCAAGGTCCCGATCCTGGGCGATCTGCCGCTGATCGGTCAGCTATTCAGGTCGAAGAACATGGACGAGGAGCAGACGGAGTTGGTGATCTTCGTGACGCCGCGCATTCTCTCCCAGACGGGACACCTGCCGGAGCAGGAGGAGGCGGAGCTGAAGGCGCGGATGCTCGGCGAGGAGGAGGAAGCGCCGAAGCCGTAACGGCTGCATTTCCGGCATGAGATCTCGCAGGTCGCTCCCATTCAGGACGACAGTGGACCGGCGGCAGCCGGGCCCCGATTTGGTTGTCGGCAGTCGGGCTGTCTCACGGGGTCGGGTTGGGAAACCCGACCCGCGGACGGCCGCAACGGCGCGGGTCGGGAGACCCGCGGGCACGGGCGAATCGCAAATCTTCGGAGCAGCCTCTCATGCCGCGAGGCGGCACCCGGGAACGACGAAGATCACACCGCCTGCCACCTCGCGGACGGGGGCGTCCGCACTCCTACGGGGAGTCTTCGAGGCAGTCGCTCATCCGGCATTCGCGGGATTCGAGAGCGATGGAGATAGCCGTTGGGCCACCGTGGCGGAGCAGGAGCTCCGCCGCCACGAACGGCAAGTCGTCGAGGCAGGTCGGGGAAGGCGTGCTGCACGCGGTCTGGCGGTCGTCGCGTTGGCGGCGGTGGCTGTCGGTCTCCTGCTGGCGGGTCCGGGCCATGCGCAGAGCCGGCCGTTTTACAACATCACCTCGATCAAGGCGAAGCAGCTCAAGAACGCGGTCATTCTGACCATCAAGGCCGACGGGGCAATGAGCGATGCGCATACGTACGACTGGATGCTCCTTGATGGCTGGACACCGCGGCCGGTCAAGGAGGTCCCGCTCTACTGTTCGAGCGGCAAGTCGAAGGTCGGGGATTTCGTCGACATCAGCACTTACCCCGTGAGCCACGTTGAGCTGGAGCCGCGTGCCTGGTCCAACGACGGCATCGGCCTCAATCTCACGATCAAGCTCTACACCACAGCTCGGGTGCGCCACTTCCACGGCACGCGATTGGATGACGACTGGTATTGGGACCCATCGCAGGGATGCTGCTTCGATGGGGAGATCGGGCGCAACAAGCAGAGCTTCGTGTTCACCTTCGTCAGCGACCGGTTCGCCCCGCCGGAGGAGGACGATGGGGAGCCCGAGCGACAGGAACTGCTGCTGGAGCCGGGACCGCGCGAGACCCATAGTCTGTACGCGCTCAATGTGGACATCAGGCGCCTGGTTCACGAGGTGGGGCGCACAACCGGTGCCCGCATACTCGTGGATGAGTCAGTGGACCTACGGGTGACCGTGAACCTGCCGGAGATGCCGGTGCAGGAGCTACTGGAGTGCATCGCGGAAGGGTACGGACTTGCGCTGGAGGACCGGGGGGGCCAGTACGTCTTCAGCAAGGGCCTTCCGGCGAACGTCGCGACGTACGAGACGAACGTGACGCAGGTTGTGCACCTGGATCACCTCTCCCCTGAGGCGGCGCTAGCGCTTCTGCCCAACTTCCTGTTAGCCTACGTCAAGCCGAGCGATGCGCAGAATGCGTTGATCGTGGCCGGCCCGCCGCAGCTTGTGCGACATGTCCGCGCGGACGTGGCCACCATCGACGTTGCGCCGCAGCAGATGCGGATAGAGGTGGCGGCCGTCAAGATCGCGTCCGCCGACGCCTGGCAGAGCGCCCTACGTGTGGAGTGGGGCAGCGGGACGACGTCCTTCGTCGTCAGCCCCGAGACAGGTGAGTTGTACGTGGAGCAACTGGAGGCGTCGCCACGCCGGACGCACGCTACGCTGCGCGCACTGGAACAGACGGGCGCTGTCGATACGCTCGCCAAGGCGCACGTGAGCCTGGTGAACGGAAAGTGGGCGAGCCTGTTCCTGGGACACGAGCGCTACATCCAGGTCACCCGCAACGATTGGCTGGGATCGGAGGACGTGGCGATCCCGGTCAACCTGGGGATCGATGTCGGTCTGATGGCGTGGACGGGCGGGCGAGAGATCTGGCTGTGGCTCCGCCCGATCGTCACGGCCCTTGGCGGGGTCGATCCGGCAACCAACCTGCCGATCATCGACCGGTACGAGGCCCGTTCGGCGGTTCGAATTACCGACGGACACACCGTCTTGCTGGGCGGAATTCGCCTGCGGACAGATGCGAAGGTGCACAAGAACATCTCGCTGCTCGGGGGCGGTTCTGGCCCGGGGCTTCTGCCTTCCGCGCGTACGAAGATGGGCGAGGACGCGGAGATTGCCCTGTTCATCACCGCCGAGTTGCTTGGTGAATTCGACGAGACGGGAGAAGAGAAGTTCGGGTACCGCCTGAAGCGGGATCTGAAGCGCGAGGGGATCACCGTTAAGTTCCACCCCCTCGAGCAACCACCGGATGCCGCTGAAGGGCTTGCGCAGAAGCAGCCGCCTCCGTTCGTTGGGACGGGGGACTAAGCACCGCAGCGCCTCCGACCGGCGGTCGATCGCCACGCGGTCGGAGGAGAGAGGGAATGACGCAATCGTGAAGACACACCGGGTTGTCCTGGTCATGCTGATTGCAGCCGTCACGCTGTCTATGGTATCGAGCGCGGCACACGCGCTGGTCTACTGTAACATCACCAAGGTCGAGACAAAGGAGCTCAAGAACGGGGTGCAGATCGTGGTGAGCGCCGACGGCTCCCTGGACTTCAGGGGAGACGACGACGGCTGGCGGCGGCACATCTGGCTGGTGTTCCCCGGCGCCAAGAGCGCTCTGGAGACGAACTTCATTGATGTCGGCATCTACCCGGTGAGCTACGTGCAGGTGTCGGTGCCACAGGGCGCGGTTGAGGGCGTGGGCATTGAGATGATGGTGTCTCTGTTCACCAGCAGCAAGTACGAGATCACGCGCAGCACGGATCAGACCAGCGTCATCATCACTGTCAACAGCGAGCGGACGATCGAGACCAACGGCGAGGGGAAGCCAACGGAGATAAGCGAAGCCGAATCGACGCTCGAGATAACGTACGAAGATGACTTGGTGACGGTCTATGCCGTTCGGGCGGACATCCACAAGCTGGTCGCCCAGATCGCTCGCGAATGCGGCATCCAGATCGCGATCGACGACAAGGTCCAGCGTGAGACGACGATCAGCCTGGAGAGCCTGCCGCCCATCGAGGTCATCCGCGGCATTGCCTCGGCCTATGGGCTTGCGCTGCTGGAGCGCGAGGGCAAGTTCATGATCTCGGAGGGCGTGCCGACCGACCTGGCGACGTACAACATGAGTGGAACGCAGTCCTTCCCGATGCAGTATGTGCGGGCGTACACGGCCTCGGGTCTTCTCCCGACCTTCCTGTACAGCTACCTTCACGTCAACCCGGAGCAGAACGCTGTAGTCGTGACTGCACCGCGGCAGATGCTCGGCAAGATCGAGCGGGACTTGAGGAAGATCGACGTCGCCCCGCAGCAGATCATGATCGAGGCGATCGCGGTGGAGTACGCCAGCACCAAGGACGCCGAAGCCAACCTGAGCTTCGCGCGGATCGGCGAGAACGAGGGCTTCGGCTGGAACTCAGCAACGGGCGACCTTGAGTACGAGCGGTGGGACGAGGAAAACAACACTGACACCGCAGCGGGGAGCCAGTGGGTGCTGGTGGGGAGGAAGCCGCACGATTTCGAGTCGCAGCTCACCGGACTGGTGAACAAGGGTCGGGCGGACGTAAGGGCGCGCCCCCGCATGGTCACGCTGAACGGGCGCAGTGCGGAGATCTTCGTCGGCACGGAGCGCTTCATCCTGGTCAAGTACGTTCGCTACGGCAGTCTCCAAGAGAAGATCCAGGGCGTTGACGTAGGGGTCAAGCTGGAGATCGACGCCTGGACGGGCGGCAACGACGAGATCACCACCACGATCACCTCGGAGGTGTCGAACATCCAGGAGCTCGATCCGCAGACCGGGCTGCCGCTGCTTAGCCAGCGGATCGCCTCGACGACGGTGCGCGCTCGCGACGGCGAGACGATCGTCGTGGGCGGCCTGGTTCAGAGACAGAGCTACGTCACGAAGCGGAAGATCCCGATACTGGGCGACATACCGCTCCTGGGCAATCTGTTCCGGTCGAAGAATGTGACGACGATGGATTCAGAGCTTGTCATCCTCATCACGCCGAGCGTCCTGACGGCCGAGGGCCGGCTGCCCGATGAGGAGGAGGAGCAGAAGACGCGCGAGCAGTTCCTGGGGGAGGGCGTAGACTCGGCGTTGGGAGGTTAGAGGAGGTCTGCGCCCTCAGCACGGGACAGGCGCTGCCTTCATTCGAGAAGCCGGTTGGGGTGATCCCAGAGGACTCGGGCCACGAAGAGGGCGTTGTCGCTGCCATACTTCTCGCAGCCAACGGGCTGCATCCACTCGGTCACGGTGACCCAGGTCTCAGCCTGGCTGACCTCGCAGACGGCGAAGTTGCCCAGCCTGGCGCCCCGAGCGGGGACGAGGACCCGCTCGGTCGATCGGATGACACACAGCCGATCGGGGTCCACAGCCGCCACGAACAGCGGCGCACGGTGGCGGAAGACATGGTCGTTGTCGGCGCCGCGTCGAGTGTAAGCCAGGAACAGCCCCTCACTGTGGGTCACCCAGTGCTGCTGGGTGTTGTAGTTGCCGAGTTCCTCCCCATCGTCGAAGCACCAGGGGCGCGGCGGTTCGAAGTGCAGGCCGTCATCGCCGACGGTGACATATCCCCGCAAGTCGTTGCG
>CBFDAZ010000195.1:0-8347 GCA_965602825.1 uncultured bacterium | reverse complement strand
CAGCAGACGGCGGACGTGCTCGGCGAAGTATGGAGCTCTGAGTACCTTTACCCCCGAGGGTCGGAGCGGGGCCAGGTTGGCCTGGATCTGCTCATTGTGTGCTTCCCTGGCCTGCGCGGGGTCGATGTAGCCCTCGGCAACCATCCAGTCGAGGACCGACTTCCTCCGCTCGCGGGTCTTGTCGGGGTTGACGAACGGTGAGTAGTAGGCGGGCCGCTTCGGGAGCCCGGCCAGAAGAGCGCACTGCCCCAGTGTGAGCTCGTCAAGGTCTTTGTCGAAATACACCCGGGCGGCGGTCTTCACGCCGTATGCCCCGTGCCCGTAGTTCACCTCATTCAGGTACATCTCCAGGATTTCGTCCTTCGAGTAGCGGCGCTCCAGCTCCACAGCCAGCAGGATCTCCTTGAGCTTCCGCATGATCGTCTTCTCACGCGTCAGCCAGATCGTGCGTGCAAGCTGCTGGGTGATCGTGGAGCCGCCCTGGACATACGGCCCACCAAACAGGATGGCCTTCGCGTTCGCCCGTGCCGCGCGAGCAAGACCCTTGGGGTCAACGCCGCGATGCCAGGGGAACCGCCGATCCTCCCGCGCGATCGTTGCCCGCTTGAGCGCCGGCGGGATATCCCTCAGAGCAACCGGTTCCCGGTCCTCCCTGTAGTAGCGGGCGAGGAGCGTGTGTGTTTCGGTGCCATCCTTGTGGCGCTCGGTGGAGTAGATCTCGGTGGTGACGCTCGGCCGATAGCTCGCCAACTGCTCCGCCGGGGGCAGAGACTGCTGAATCCGGTCCACCGCTCCGGCCAGGAAGCCAATGCCGCCCACTACCCCGACCAACAGCAGTGCGTTGGTGTACCTGAGGATCCGGCCGAAGCGGCTGATGAACCTGTAGGTCCGCATTCTCGCAACCTCCGCCGACCGGATTATAGCCGATTCCGGTCAGCGCTGGAAGGCGCGGGGGTCTGGCACGGTAAGCCCGGCCCACATCCGGCCCGTCTTCCATCTTCCTAGAACAGGTTGAGCTGCGGTGAGGTTGCCTCTCCCGCGCATACCGGCGGCCGTCCGGCAGCCGCTCTGGAGACCTGCGTGGCGGCAGGCGCCTGTGACGGCGGAACTCCTGCTCCGCCATGGTGGCCCAACGATGGTCTTCGTGGCTTGCGGCGCCGCCGAAGGCGGCATGCGGCCGCTGCCGGGAGCGCCGGCTCCGACGCTGCGTGATCCTCGTTGTTTGTGCGTGCCACGCCGCAGCAGGGCTGGCTGCCTCACTTCCTCGTCGGGTGCCCCGTGTGCCGGCCGGTCTTCTCCTGCCAGCGCTCTTCCCACAGCTTCTCCATATCGGCCCGCCACTCTTCGGCGGCGGCCTTCAGCTCGGCTGCCACCTCGGGCCTGTCGCTGCTGAGGTTGGTCCGCTCTCCCATGTCCGCCGCGAGATCGGAGAGGAAGACGTCGTCCTGCGCGGGCGCCCCCTCAACGAGTTGGCCGTTGAGGACCAGCTTCCAGTTGCCGCGTCTCACCGCCGTCTGCTTACCCATCTCCCAGAAGATCTGGTCGTGCGGACTTGGTGCGCTCTGGGTCACCATCGGTAGGACGTCCCTGCCGTCCAGTTCGTAGGCGCCGGGATTGCCACCCGTGGCGCCGATGAACGTCGGGAAGATGTCCATCGCCGCGCCGACTTCGTCGATCACCTGCCCCGCCGGGATGCGCGCTGGCCAACTCATGATGGCCGGCATGCGGATGCCGCCCTCGTACAGGCTGAACTTGTGCCCCTTCAGCTTCCCGGTCGTCCCCCCGTAGTAGGGGTCTTCGGTACCGTCGAGCCAGTTGCGCGTCTCTCGCGAGGGGCCGTTGTCGCTCTGGAAGAAACACAGCGTGTTGTCACGCAGGCCATGTCGGTCCAGCGCGGCCAGGACCTCGCCGACGCTGTCATCCATGGCGCCCAGCATCGCGGCCATGATCTGGCGGTCCCACGGCAGATCGGGGAACCGGTCGAGATACTCCTGAGGGGCGTGCATCGGGTAGTGCGGTGCGTTGTAGGGCACGAAGAGGAAGAAGGGCGCCTCGTCATCGCTGGCCGCCACCCGGTCGATGTAGTCCACGGTCCGCTCGGTGATCAGCTCGGTGAAGTAGCGGCCGTTGTCGTAGATCTCCTTCCCGTTCTCCCACAGATCGTGGACTGGATCGATCCCGCCACCGATCCCCCAGTAGAAGATGTGGGAGTAGTAGTCGATGCACCCGGCCAGGAAGCCGGACCATTCGTCGAACCCATGGTTGTGGGGCTGGGAGTCATCGGCGACGCCAAGGTGCCACTTCCCGAACATCGCCGTCCGGTAGCCCTCCGCCTTGAGCGCCTTGGCGACCGTCGGGGTCTCCTGTGGCAGCCCGGTGCTCTGCCGGTGCCCGCCGAGGATGGACCGGACCCCGGCGTGTATCGGGTAACGGCCGGTCAGCACCGAGGCCCTCGATGGCGAGCAGACGGGGGAGTTCGAGTACCAGTTGGTGAACCGCACGCCCGACGCCGCCAGCGCGTCCAGGTGCGGCGTCTGGAAATCCGTCGCCCCCATGCACGACAGGTCGCCGTACCCCTGGTCGTCGGTGTAGAAGATGATGAAGTTCGGTCGATCATCATTGCTCATGGTGCTGTTACCACCTTTGATCTGAGGATTCTGGAACCACGGAATACGCGGAACACAGCCGGAGAACGTCGGACTGCGGCGCAGATCGCGTCGGTTCCCGTATCCATGGTCCCCGGGTGTCCCAACCAGGCCATGGTTCGTGACGGTGGAACTCCTGCCTCGCCACGCCGGGCAACGGGCCTCCGGGCGAGCCGACGCTCAGGACCGACTGCGTGGGGCATCCCTTGGTCGTCTGTGCCCGCACCTCCGTCGCGGTCCAGCTCTGTAAGTACGAGGCGGGCTCGGAGAATCCCTCTGCAGGCGGCAATCGGAGGTACCTGGCGAGGCTTCCCTTGGGCCACGAAGCCTATCGCACGGTCGGTCGCCCGGCCCGGGAACTTCCCTGAAGATGATAGTGATTACTACTACAGATGACTACGCAAACACCCCCAAAGAAGCTCCGAATGACCCGCCAGAGACGGGTGATTCTTGACGCTATCCGGCGAACTGGAAGCCACCCGAGCGCTGATGAGGTCTATGAGATGGTGCGGCAGCAGCTACCACACATCAGCCTGGGCACGGTCTACCGCACTCTCGCCGTGCTGTCAGAAGTGGGACTCGTCCGCGAGCTGCGGTTGGCGGGACAGGCCAAGCGCTTCGATGGGGACCTCCAGGGCCATCACCACGTCCGCTGCAGCAAGTGTGGCCGGATCTCCGACATTGCCTTCGAGCCTGTGGGCCCCCTGCACGAGGCTGTGCGTCCCCTGACCGACTATGAGATCATCGGCTACCATCTGGAGTTTGTGGGTGTTTGCCCTGAATGCAGATTTCGTGTGACGGAAGAGAAAACAGAAAATGACAGCTCTGGTTCTGCTGGGGGCCATCGGCGGGCAGTGCTCCGACGCAGTCGGACGGCCCGCCGGCCCCATCAGGGAGGACTGACCGATGCATGACATGAAGGCTGCGAACCTCCGCAGTGCCTACGGCGGAGAATCGATGGCACATATGCGGTACCGCACATGGGCAGGGAAAGCGGAGACAGACGGCTTCCCGAATGTCGCTCGGCTCTTCCGGGCGATCGCGTTCGCCGAAGAGGTCCATGCGAACAACCACTTCGCAACGCTCGCCGATGAGCGGGGGGACTACCTGGTGGCCTCGGGGGCGGGCTTCGGACTGGCCGCGACTTCCGAGAACCTGCAGGGCGCCATCGACGGAGAGATGTTCGAGGTTGCCGAGATGTACCCCACCTACAAGCAGACAGCCGAGTCCCAGGACGATAAGAAGGCGGTCGTGAGCTTCGACTACGCCCTGGAAGCCGAGAAGATCCACGCCAGGATGTACCAGGACGCAAAGCAGGTTGTGGACGCAGGCGATGACATCGAGTTGGGCCCGGTGCAGATCTGCGACAACTGCGGCTACACGCACGAGGGCGACATTCCGGACAAATGCCCCGTGTGCAAGGTTGGCCCGGACCGCTTCCGCACCTTCGAATGAGGCCGGGTCGCTCGGACCGGACGTTACGGCGCGCTCGGGACACCGTCTCCGCCTCGGGGCGCGGCGAACACTAAGCAAGGGGGTCGCTCAAATGGCAGCCAAGCTCGAGATCTACAAATGCGACATCTGCGGGAACATCGTCGAGGTGCTGCACGGAGGCGCGGGGGATTTGGTTTGCTGTGGTGAGCTGATGAAGCTGCTGACCGAGAACACGACCGACGCCGCGACCGAGAAGCACGTGCCGGTGATCGAGAAGATCGACGGCGGCCTCAAGGTCAAGGTCGGCAGCGCTCCCCACCCGATGGACGAAGACCACTACATCGAGTGGATCGAGCTCCAAGTCGACGGCAAAGCCTACCTGCAGTTCCTTGAGCCAGGCCAGGAGCCTGAGGCGACGTTCAGTGTTGAGGCCGAAGGCGCCACGGCTCGGGAGTACTGCAACCTTCACGGTCTCTGGAGAGGATGAGCTGACATGATGAGTGGCAAGATGCAAGAGGCGATCAACAAGCAAATCAATGCCGAGCTGTACTCGGGCTATCTGTACCTGTCAATGGCGGCGCAGTTCGAGTCGATGAGTTTCCCGGGTTTCGCCCACTGGATGCGTTCGCAGGCCCAGGAAGAGCTGTTCCACGCCATGAAGTTCTTCGACTACGTCTGCGAGCGTGGCGGGACGGTGACACTGCAGGCGATCGAGGGCCCGCCCACCGAGTGGGAGTCTCCTCTGGCGATGTTCGAGGCCGCCTACGAGCACGAGCAGAAGGTCACCGGCATGATCAACGACCTGGTGGACCTGGCCATTGAGGAGAAAGACCACGCCAGCAACAACTTCCTGCAATGGTACGTGGCGGAGCAGGTGGAGGAAGAGGCCTCGGCTGACGAGGTCGTTCAGAAACTGAAGCTGGCGGGCAGCGAAGGCGGCGGCCTGTTCATGCTCGACCGCGAGATGGGGCAGAGGGTCCCGCTGTTCACATTCCCGGCCGGCGAGTCCGAGGGAGGCGAGTAATGGGCGTCCAGTTCAGTGCCGATGAAGTCTTTGAGATGGCCGAACAGATTGAGCGTAACGGAGCCCGGTTCTACCGCAAAGCAGCCGACGGCAGCGCCGGCGAGACGGCCCGCGAGATGCTGCTGAGCTTGGCGGCCATGGAGGACGATCACGAGAAGACCTTCTCAGCCATGAGGACCGAGCTGTTGGCTCCGGAGCGGAAGCCCATGGTCTTCGATCCCGAGGGCGAGACGCAGATGTACCTGGACGCCATGGCCGACGGCTACGTGTTCGACGTGCGTACCGACCCCTCCGAGAGGCTCAGTGGCGCCGAGCCCATCGAGGACGTACTCAAGATCGCTATTGGCCTCGAGAAGGAGTCGGTAGTCTTCTACGAGGGCATGAAGCAGATGGTGCCGGACGATGCCGGCAAGGGTCAGCTCGAACATATCATCAAGGAGGAGCTGGGTCACATTGCCCTGCTCAGCCGAGAGCTCGCGTCGCGACGCTAGGGCGCGATCGAGATGGGGCTCCGGCCGACCGTCAACCCCGGGGCCCCGAGCGACCCGTCAGGTCCATTGACACTGATGCAGGTACGTTTGCCAGCCACCCACAGCGGCACCCACAGACTACGGCGACGACTCCCGCTCCCGTCCGGAGCGCACGCCCTCATTGTGGCGTCTGCCGCGGTCGTTGCAGGGGTCTGGGGCTTGGGGCCGCGTTGGCGGCCGACAACGGCAGCAGGAGCAGGCAGTGAGCACCCAGCAACACACCAATCGGCTGATCGACGCCAGCAGCCCCTATCTGCTGCAGCATGCCCACAACCCGGTGGACTGGTACCCGTGGGGCGACGAGGCGCTCGAGGCTGCCAGACAGCAGGACAGGCCGATCCTGGTCTCCATTGGCTACTCCGCCTGCCACTGGTGCCACGTCATGGAGCGCGAGTCGTTTGAGAACGAAGGGATCGCGCGGCTCATGAACGAGAGCTTCGTGTGTATCAAGGTCGATCGTGAGGAGCGCCCCGATCTTGACGAGATCTACATGACCGCCGTGCAGATGATGACCGGCAGTGGCGGCTGGCCGCTGAATGTCTTCCTCACACCTGAGGGGGTGCCGTTCTATGGCGGCACCTACTTTCCCCCGGAGGACAAATGGGGCAGGCCCGGGTTCAGGAACGTCCTGCTGACGGTCGCCAAAGCGTACCGAGACAGGCGCGGTGAGGTGGACGAGACGGCCGGCAGGATCCGTGACGCCCTGCACGCGGCCTCGCGCCCGAAGCCCGCGGTTGGCGAGCCCCTCACCGGCGAGTTGATCGAGAAGGCTTTCGAGCAACTGAAGCCCGACTTCGACCCGGAGTGGGGCGGCTTTGGCGCGGCGCCCAAGTTCCCCAACGCGGCCGCGATCGCCCTGCTTCTGAGGTACCACCACCGCACCGGGAGTCAGGACGCGCTGACGATGGCTACCGTGACGCTGGACAAGATGGCCCAGGGCGGCATGTATGACCAGCTTGGCGGCGGCTTCGCGCGGTACTCAACGGATCGCGAGTGGCTGGTGCCGCATTTCGAGAAGATGCTCTACGACAACGCGCTCCTCGCCGATGCCTACCTGCAGGCCTACCAGGTGACCGGCACCGATCTATACGCGCAGATCGCCCGCGAAACGCTCGACTATGTCCTGCGTGACATGACCGATGAGAGGGGTGGCTTCCACTCGGCCGAGGACGCCGACAGTGAGGGCGAGGAAGGCCGATTCTACATCTGGGATCTGGGTGAGGTGCGGGACGTCCTGGGTCCTGCGCACGCGCAACGCTTCGCCGAGCACTATGGCATGACAGATGCCGGGAACTTCGAGGGTCGCAATATACTGTATGTTCCGACGCCGGATCCCGACGCGAGGGCCAAGCTCGCGCCCATGCGCGAGAAGCTCCTCGGCGCACGGGCCGGGCGTGTGCGGCCGGGGAAGGACGACAAGGTTCTGACCGACTGGAACGGGCTGATGATCTCGGCCCTGGCCAAGGGCTACCAGGTCCTGGAGGACGAGCGCTATCGGGCGGCCGCCCAGCGTGCCGGCGCGTTCATCCTGGGGGAGATGCGCCCAGACAGCGGCCTGCTCCATGCGCACCGGGCTGGCCGAAGCCACATCGACGGCTACCTGGACGACTACGCCTTCGTGTTGCAGGGCCTGGCCGATCTCTACGAGGCGACCTTTGAGCCGAACTGGATCCGGCAGGCCCAGGGCCTGGCCGAGGAGATGATCGGGCGCTTCTGGGACGTAGAGGAGGGCGGCTTCTACTTCACGGCCGCGGACCGGGCAGACCTGATCACCAGGCCGAAGAAGCTCCACGACGGCGCGACACCCTCCGGGAACGCCGTGGCCGCCCATGCGCTGCTGAGGTTGGCCGAGTACACTGGCAATGACTCCTATCGGGAGCGGGCGGAGGCGACCCTGAGGACGCTTGCCGGGGCGGCCGACCAGGCACCCCGGGTCTTTGCCTGCCTGCTGCTGGCGCTCGACTGGCACGTGCACGGCAGCACGCAGATCGTCGTCTCGGGCAAGGCCGGCACTGCGCAGACAACCGAGATGCTCGCCGCCGTGCGCACACCTTACGTGCCCAATCGGGTCGTGGCTTTCATCGATCCCTGGGCCGACACCGCGCCGGCGGTTCGCGAGGCCATTCCGGTAACGGCTGACAGACCGATGGCGGACGGACAGACGGCGGCGTATGTCTGCCGGTCCCAGGTCTGCCTTCCACCAATACAGTCCGCGAAAGAGGTAGTCCGGCTGCTGAAGGACGACTGAGTTCCGGCTCATCACCACCAATACCTGAGGGAGGGTCACCAATGGCCGACTTCATCAATCCATTCCCCGGGGTCACCCCCGACCGGAAGCTGACAGATCGTGAGCTAACGCGTGCCATACGGCTTTCGCTGTCAGCCGAGCAGGAAGCCATTCATCTGTACGAAGCTCTCGCCGACGCCACTGACAACCCGCTCGCCAAAGAGGTCCTACAGGATATCGCCAACGAGGAGAAGGAGCACGCGGGCGAATTCCTCCGTCTGCTGAGCATCCTGCTCCCCGACGAGCAGGAGTTCCTCGACGAGGGCGCTGAGGAAGTGGATGAGATGGCCGAGAAGCTGAAGGACGAGTAAGCGCCTCTCGGCAATCCGCCGTCCCGTAGGTCGGAGCTCCAGCTCCGACACCTTGGCCGGCCCGTTCGCCGTCCTCGCACCACCGAACACCATCGGTGCCGCCTCCAACGGTTGCG
>CBFDAZ010000194.1:0-8351 GCA_965602825.1 uncultured bacterium | reverse complement strand
GAGGGGAAACGAGACGTCATGATGTCGCGTTCGGAGCCGATACGCGTATTCCAGGTTGTGCCCACCCACTCATTGGGTGGGGCGCTCTTCAGCGCCATGCTCATCGCCGAGCACCTGGACCCGGAGCGGTACCAGTCGGTCCTCGTAGTGGGCTGCGATGCCGGCCCCGAAGGAAGCCTTCTGGAGGACATGGCACGGCGGGGCATTGAGGTGGAGTTGCTTCGGTCGCTGTGTCGGTCACCCCATCCGTTCAGAGATCTGCGCGCGCTCGTGGAACTCAGGGATCTGCTGCGCCGTCGCCGCCCCCACATCGTGCACACGCATGGCTCCAAGACCAAGCAGTTGCTACCGTGGGCGACCCGGATGGCGCCGGTGCCGGTCAAGGTGGCCCATATCCACGGATGGGAGTGGTACCCTGCGCGGTCGGGGCTCGGGCGGCGTGTTTTCACTGCCGCCTCGCGCATGTCCGCTCGCGGCTACGACGCTCTGATTGCGGGTTCAGACGCGATGCGTGAGGAGGGTCTGGCGGCTGGCGTGGGGCATGAGGACCAGTACCGGGTCGTCCGCTACCCCGTCGACCTCGAGGCGTTCACCCCCGACGGACGGGAGAAGGCCCGGCGCGAGGTCCGGGCCGAGCTCGGTCTGCCGGAGGATGCGCGTGTTATTGTATCAGTGATGCGTCTGGCGCCACAGAAGGCCCCGCTGGACCTGATCGCCGCCGCCCAGATTGCCGTGAGAGCCCGGCCCAATCTGTACTTCCTGTTGATCGGCGGGGGCGAACTGGAGGATCAGGTCAGAGCGGAGATCAAGAGCCGACAGCTTGAGGGCAACGTGCGGATGTTGGGGGTCCGGCGGGACGTCCCGGCGCTGTTGAGAGCCGCGGACCTGTTCGCTCTGGCCTCGGTGTGGGAGGCGATGGGGATTGTCTATCTGGAGGCATCTGCCGTCGGTCTGCCCTGTGTGGGGACTCGGGTAGGTGGCGCACCGGAGGCAGTGGATGACGGGGTCACCGGCCTGCTGGTGCCACCGGCCGATCCTCGCGCGCTCGCGCAAGCCATTCTCCGCACCGTGGACGACCCGGAGCTTGCGCAACGGCTCGGCCGCGCCGGCCGGGAGAAGGCCCAGGAGTTCGGCATCGGCACCTACGTTCAGCGAGTCGAGGACGTCTACCGCGGGCTGCTCGACGGAGGTGACTTGGCGGGGGCCGCTGTGCCTCGGGCGGCTCAGGAGTCCAGCCGCCAGCGGGAGTTCGGTCGGGCGCGTGCCGAAACGCGGTAGGCAGCCGACCCAGGCTTCTGGGTAGACCGCCGCCGGGCTCATACGTATCCCAGATCCCTCAGGTGCTCCTCTATCTTCTTGGCCTCGTCTGCCGAATAGCCCGTCTCGCCCTGCAGGTCCGTAAGCTCCTCCTCCCGGCACGCCGGAGGATGCGTGCGGACCCACTCCGGTTCGAGCATCTCCTCCAACACACGCCCATCCATGTACGTGGGGATCGGCAACCCCAGAAGGTGAAGGATCGTCGGTGCAAGATCGGTGATGGAGGCAGCACCCTCCAGACTGCCCTGCCTGATCTCCGGGCCCGCCGCGATTAGTATTCCTTCGCGGCGATGGGTGCCGCTGCGCAACGCGGCGGTGAACACGCCCCGATCCAGTTCCCGCCGCACGGGCCCCCCTGGCGTCAAGTGTGTGATGATCTCGTACATGTAGTCGCGGGTCTCGACGATCAAGTCGGGAGCGTCTTCGAGGCACGGCCCGGCGTAGACTTCCTCCGGCCGGTGGACGCAGCCCACTACCGGTTCGCCGTCGCTGGGGTGCCGCAACTGCATGAGAGCTTCAGCGAGGTCGATCCGGGCCTGCTCGTACTGCTCCCCGGGGCCAACCAATCCGGATGCCTGTCGGGTTTCCACATTGAGTTGTAGGTTCCCGTAGTCGCTCCAACTGAACGCCTTCGTCTGCGACCAGTCGATGTGTTGTGTCGTCCACACTGTAGCCAGATGCTCGCGAGCACGGGGGCCGAAACGCTGCAGCTTCGACCGGAGACGTTCGGACGAGAGGCGCCGAGCAATCGCAAGGGCCGCCCGGCGGAGCAGGTCAAAGGGTCGCTCCCTCACCTCGCGGAACCTCAACCAGTCGTTCTGGGCGAGCCATTGATCGAGGTTGAAGCCCCCCTTGCAGGGGCCGGCGCCATGGTCGGAGAGCACGAGCACCGTAGTGCCTGCGTCCGTGCACTCATCAAGTAGGCGACCGATCTCCCTATCCACCCGCTCGTAGGTGAAGTGGATTACATCCTCAACCTGCGCGCCTTTGCGCCCCTGCCGACGGGCGGACCAGAAGTTGTGCTGAACGTGATCCGTGCTCCCATAGACCGTCATGAACAGGTCAACCGGCTCGGCCGCAAGGAGCCAGCGAGCGACCCTTCCGCCCTGCTCGACCTGGCGTCCCAGCCGTTCCACATCCCGCGCCACAGCGCGGGTGGGAACGAACTTCTCGAAGTAGGGCCCGGTGGCCTCAACCACCTTCTCGAACAGGCCGGAGGGGTACGCGATGTCCGGTCCGAACTGGGGGGCATCCAGACCGGAGAGCATGAACCCGTTGACGGGACACGGGGGATATGTCCAGGGGACGTTGTGCACGCCACACCGCAACCCGTGCTTGCCTGTGATCTCCCAGAGGGTCGGTGCGCGGAGGTGACTGCCGTTGAGGAACTCAACCGAGTAATCGTCGGGCCTGACTCTCAGGAACCCAAACGTACCATGTTTGCCGGGGCCGCAGCCGGTCATGAAGGCGCCCCAGGCGACGGGCGTGAGTGGGGGGATGGTCGAGGTCAGGGTGGTGCGCACGCCGGCATCGATCAGCCGCTTCAGGTTCGGCAACCGCCCCTGCTCGATCAGCGGATCGATGATGCTGAAGGTGCCGCCGTCAATGCCGATGACGAGTACTTTCGGAGGCATAACCCGTACGCGCGGACGCGCATCTCCGGTTCGAGAGGTACGGGGGCCATGCGCGTGGCAGGTTCCCGGGCCGCTCAGTCAACGTAGCCGAGGTCACGGAGCCGTTCGGTGACTTTCACCCGATCCTCGGCTGTTTCCTCTGTGACGCACCTCTCCTGAGGTGGGGGGTCGTGGTCGGTGAAGAGCGTCTCCCGGGCCCCGTCGCCGTCGAGGGCGTCCTGGAGGACCCTCCCGTCCATAGCCCGAGGCACAGGTACTTCCAGGAGATGCAGGACGGTCGGCGCGACGTCCGTCAGCTTCGCTCCGTCGACTCGCCCCTGCGCCCGGATGCCGTGGCCGTGGGCGACGAAGATCCCGTTCATGCGATGGATACCGCCCTGCTCGTGTCGCCAGCCAACCGACTGCTTGGCCTCTTCCGTGAGGAACGCTCGGGTCCCGCCGGTGACGACATCTCGCGAGATGTACCCGAAGTCGCTGGTGCTGGCGACGAGGTCCGGCGCGTCGTCGGGTGGCGCCCCCAAGTAGACTTCCTGGCCGCGCCAGATGTCCTGAATGACCGGTCGACCATCGACCGGATCTTTCACCGCTCGCAGACACGCGCAGGTTGCCTCCCACAACTCGTCCAACTCGCGCCCCGGCTCCACCACTCCGTTCGGCTCCCTGCCGCGAACGTTGAAGCGCAGCTTGGGGTAGCGGCCCCAGAGCCATGCTTTGGTGCGGAGCCAATCGAACTTCGGCGTCATGGCCGTCCGAATACGCCCACGCAGGCCCTGTGGCATGACGGCCTTCGCCGCCGCCTCCACAATGCCCAGCAGCCCGCCTTTGCGGCCGAGCCGTCGGACTCGCGGCGCCGGGACCGTCCCTCCCTCGTAGGCGACGATCCCCGCCTGGTGGAGGGCCGCCCCGAGATCGACCACACCGAACCGGCTGCCAAAGCCATGATCCGACATCAGGATTACAGTTGTTCTCTCATCGACCTGCTCGAGGAACCGCCCGATCTCCGCATCCACCAATTGGTATGTATGGAGCAGCACGTCCCGTATTGGCTCGCCGCTCTGTCGCCGGGCCTTGCGTCTCTCCCAGGCCACGTGACCGACCTGGTCTGTGGCCATGAAGACACAGCAGCACAGGTCGGGCTGCCGCGAGTCAAGCAGGAAGCGCCCCATCTCGCCAACCTGCTCGATCTGTGCCTCCACCGCCTCGACAATGACTCCGCGGTCGTTGCGGGGGGGAATCTCGAACGAAACTCGCTCAACCCTGTCCGTCAGATCGTCAAAGGCCTCGGCTGGGAAGGCCAGCCGACGGTCGAACCTAGGCGCTCCGAACCCCGCGATCATCACCCCATTGACCGGTTCGGGCGGGAACGTCCACGGGATGTTGTACGCTACCACACGCTTGCCCGCAAGGCTGGCGAGCTGGAACATGCTCGCCGCCCTGGCGTGGGTGGCGTTGGTCAGGATCGGTTCGTACGATCCCGTCCTGAAAAGGGCGAAGTCGTAGATCCCGTGCTTGCCCGGGTTCTTGCCGGTCAGGAAGGTCGTCCAGGCGGTCGGGGTGAGCGGGTGGATGGTGGACTCCAGAGGGCCCCAGGTGCCCTCACTCATCAACCGGCCGATGTTGGGTAGATGCCCTTCCTTGACCCAGGGGTTGATGAGGTCGAATGTAGCCCCGTCCAGGCCAATAACCAGGACCCTTGCGTCAGAGGTCATATGAGAAGACGCCATTGGATGTTTCCACTATGATCGCTGTCTCGGTCAGCCTGATGTTGCGGATGTTCCGGGGCAGCAACTGGTCGCGCAAGTACGTCGCGCGGTTCTTTCCGTCAGGACGAAGTGGCTGGGCTTCGGGACCCTTGTTTCCGCTCGGTGTCCTTGCGCACCTCCTCTTCCGCCTAACATAGGGAGGGGCCGATTTACCTCCCCGGAAGGAATCGATGGTGCTGCGCCGGAATCCAACCATGGGAACCGGGAACGGAGGACTAACACCGTGGATACCCCTTGCCCCTTTCGCTATGTGCACCGAGGACGCACGTTCTGCCATCTGGCCATCGACGAGCGGAAGTACACGACCACCGAGGTTGTCCCAACGGCGTGCTCCTCGTGCCGTGTACCGAAGATCCTCTCTGAGCACGCGTGCCGCCACCTGAGCTTCGGCGTGGAAGTCGATGAGTACGGCGGGCGATTGACCGCCGAGACATGTCACGTCGCGTGTGAAGCAAAGGTGGTGCGCCTGTTTGACTTCAGCAACTGCGGCGAGGGCCGGTGCAAGCTGTGGGAAGCGTGGGATGCCGAAGCAGCCATCGAGAGGGCCCAGGAGGCCGCAGCGAGAGACCGGGTCGAGAGGGAACGCGCCAGACTCCTGGCCCAGGAGATCGAAGAGGACGACTGATCGGGCCCCGTCCGAAGCCCGTCGGTCCCCAAGGAGCGCACCAAAGTGGCCGGTCAACGCCCTGTCGTCTTCCCACAGCCACAGCAAGCGGAGTTCGGAGAGAAGCAGATCGCGCTGAGCGAGAGGGGGCAACCCGCCATCGCGCACCTGGTCGAGGGCGATGGCGAGCACCCGATCGTGGCCGCTGCATTGCAGAAAGCCACGAACGCTCTGGCCATGGCCGGCGCGGATATTGCTGCTCCCGATGAAGGCTCAGCAGCAGTCCAGATGGCCGTGCAGCCCGGGTCTACCGACTTCGCAGCCGCTAACGCCGATCAGGCCTATTCACTACTGGCCGGCAGTGATGGCGTTGGGATCTTGGCCTCCGGGCCGGTCGGGCTTCTCTACGGTGCCATCACGTTCGCCCGCCTCGTGACCCGGGATGCGGACCAGATCGTGGTCCCGGAGTGCACCATCCGCGACTGGCCGGACCTGCGCTTCCGCGGCGTGTTCTGTGAATCGCGGTGGGGGCAGGACCTGATGACCCTCGGTGACTGGCAGGAGGCCATCGACTACTTCGCCGACTGCAAGTTCAACATGCTGACCATCGGCATCTACAACTGCTGGCCGATCCAGTACTACGGCCAGCCGTCCGAGTTCTTCTTCGTGCCCGTCCGCAAGTACCCGCAACTGGCGACCCGACAGCGCATCGACTACCACTCCCCGAACAAGGGCGCGATGGCGCACCTCGACTACCTGGCCGACATGTTCGTGAACGATACGTTCGGCGAGATCGCCGCTTACGGACAGACGCGTGGCGTGACCGTGCGCCCGCACTTCAACTCCCCGGGCCACAACTCCCACATCCCGCGGATGATCCCGGAGATCTCTGCGCTCGACAGCGATGGCAACCCAACCGGATACGGCTTCTGCCTGTCGAACGAGAGGACGTACGAGGTGATGTTCGACATCATCGATGAGATCGCGGACCGGCACCTGCTGCCAAACGGCGTCAGGTCGTACCACATCGCCGGCGACGAGGTCTACCCGCTGATCGGCATGCACCCGGATCGGCCCTTCGAGCGGGTCAGTCCGTGGTGCGAGTGCCCGGAGTGCTCGAAGAAGACATCCGGAGAGCTTTACGTCGAGTACATCCTGCGGATCGCCAAGCACCTGCGCGACAAGGGCGTCACGCAGATCAGCATGTGGTACGATCAGCTCGTGCGGTCCGAGCAGATGGGGACCGGGTTGCGAGAGAAGCTGCGGGAGGCGGGGCTCGAGGACAACATTGTGCTGCACTGGTGGCGCTACCACAGCTTCTTCGATGACATCAAGCCGGAGCTGGGCCTTCGCCGCTGGGTCACACCGATGACCGGCTACTACTACCAGATGGCTTACCGGGGCCACATCGACAACATCTACCTGGCCGGGAAGCAGGGCCACGAGCAGGGCGCGGAGGGCACGGAGTCGTACGGCGTCTTCGACCGCGCCTTCCATCGGCACTTCTGCGCGCTCAGCGAGTGGGGATGGAACTTCGAGGGTGGCGGGACACCGACCGACTTCGCCCGCAAGTACGCGGCAGCGCTCTTCGGCGAGAACGCGGACATCGGCGAACAAGGGCTCCGCCACTTCCGGGCCGTCGTCGATAGCGCGGCAGGGAGCGGCCTGGCCGCAGCCTGTTTCCGCTACTCCTTCGACTACGCCCAGAGCAAAGAGGCGGCGAACGCACGCGACAACTACCCGCAGTACACGCTCCGCCAACTGGTGGCATCCCCGCCCGGCCTGTCCACGGGTCCGCTGGGCGGCGTCGCAGCCGAAATGCGGCGGGCGCGCGAGGTGTTCGCGCGAGAGGAGATCTGGCTCGATCCCGGGCTGAGGGACGTCTACCTGATCGAGTGTGACCGGATCATCGTCATGGCCGAGGCCTGGCTGCAGGCCGCCCAGACACTCCGCGCCTACGCAAACCTCCGCGAGGCCCCGGAAGAGGAGGCGATCGAGGGTCTGACAAAGCTCACCGGCGCGCTCGAAAGCTCCCTGGGCGACTTCGACGCCGTGATGTCAGCCATCGAGGAGAAGCGCGAGCATTACGTCGCCCCCCACATGCTGCGCGAGATGACCTTCATGCGTCAGTTCCTCGCCCGCCTGGCCGAGGAACTCGCCGTCCTCCGCGACGACCTCCTGTCCGGCCCCAGCCGTCAGCTCCCCGAGCTGGACTGCATGCGAGTGCGCGAGGTGCCGTGGGTGGAGGAATAGGACATATCGGCTGTAGAGACAGGGCCGAGACAGGCCGGAAAGCCTGTCCTACGCGAGGCATGATGGTCCGGCTTGACAAAGCCCCGGTCCCTCTGTACGATATGGGACCCGTGCTGCCGGGTGGCCCAATCGGTAGGGCAGGTGACTCTGGATCACAAGGTTGGAGGTTCGAGTCCTCCCCCGGCAGCCATTCTCTCCTCTTTCCTGCTCCACGTTGCCCATCGGCCATTCAGTCCCCGTCTGCTCTCGGCCAACACGCGCACTGTCCTCGGCCGTGCCCTGAGACGATGCAACTGCGTCGGAGCGGGCGCTCCGACCTACGCACGGCGGATCGTCGAGGCGCCCGCTCAGCCCGCCGTCGCGGGACCCGGAAACTATGAAGATGGCCGGTGTGCCACTGTGGCGCAGCAGGAGCTGCGCCGTCACGAACGGCTAGGAACGGCGGATCTTCGGAGCAGGGGAGCGGGCGTTCGCGGCGAACCATGCTCCGAAGCCATCCCTTTGACCCCAGATCCCGCGTGTTCCCCATCATACTGCGACTGAACGCCGCACGCGACACTGCGACAGGGTTCTCAACGACTCATGGCAAGGGTGGGATTGAGGTGAATGGTGAGCAGATCAGGTACGTCCAGTGCGGACTCGGGCCCATCGGTTGCGGGATCGTTCGGGCGGCGGCGGCGCGGCCGGAGTTGCAGTTGGTGGGTGCCGTTGACATCGACCCGGAGAAAGTAGGCAAGGACGTCGCGATGATCGCCGGTCTCGCCCAGCCGACCGGCATCG